>DCCL01000226.1:981-11448 GCA_002313795.1 Faecalibacterium prausnitzii | reverse complement strand
CCCACCATCGACAAGATGAACGCCCTGATCAACGACTACAACGAGAAGTCCAAGCCTGCATTCTGTGCTAAGATGGGCTTCGTCGATGAGATCGTCAAGATGCCTTCCCTGCGTAACTACGTGCTGGCCTTCACTGAGGCAGCATATCAGGATCCCAAGAGCATCTGCCCCATCCATCAGATGATCCTGCCTCGCATCATCCGCGACCAGAAGTAAAGCTTCCCCATTCGGGGGTGCGGGTCTTTTCTGGTTTGCTTTCCCGCACTCCCATTTTAATAGTCTATTCCCTTTACCTTGCTGCCTGCGCACCCGGCCGGGTGACCTGCCGGGCGGCGGAGGAGCAGAGATAACTTATCCCTCTTATTTCTGAATTTTATCGGAGAGGATGGCGCGGTCTCCGCGTCCATGGGGCTTCTTTCCGATAGAAGGTAGGTGCTCGTGTTCAAAGGCAAGCTGGACACCGCGCTGAATATCCCCCTTTCGCAAGATTGGAAAAGTAAAGGAGAATCTTATTATGGATTTGCTCAGCTATTTTGGCAAATTGACCCCCATTGGTGAGAACGTCACCATCACCGGGTTCCAGTTCAACTACATGATGACGCTTGGCATTGCGGCTTGCGTTATCTTCCTTGGTCACTGGCTGGTCTCTCANNGGTCATTTTCGCTGGCCACTGGCTGGTCCGCCACAGCAAATTCCTGCAGAAGTACTGCATCCCTGCCCCTGTTGTTGCTGGTCTGATCGTTTCTATCATCCTCTCCATCGTCCGTGGTGCTGGCATGGTCAACTTCAGCTTTGACACCACCAACATCCAGGATCTGTCCCAGAACATCTTCTTCATGTGCGTTGGCTACGGCTTCTCCGCCAAGCTGCTGAAGAAGGCTGGCGGCAAGCTGACTGCCATGATCGCACTGGCAGCCTGCCTGCTGATCACCCTGCAGAACGTCGTCGGTCTGGTCGTCGGCCACTTCATTGGCCTTGACCCGTTGCTGTCTCTGCTGTGCTCCTCCGCTGCTATGTCTGGCGGCGTTGGCACTGCTGGCGCTTTCGGCCCCATCTGGGAGGCCATGGGCGCACAGGATGCAACCACCGTCGGTGTTGCTGCCGGTACTCTGGGCAACGTCATGGGCTCCCTGATCGGCTGCCCCGTCGCTGTTTATCTGATCCGTAAGCACAATCTGAAGAGCGATCCCAACGATAAGCCCGAGCGCGATCTGCTCAAGAGCAAGCCCGAGATCGTCAACAGCCGCATGATCACCAGCTTTGGTATGATCCTGCTGATCGTTGCCTTCGGCCTGCCCTTCTACCTCATCTTCGATAACATCCCCATGATCGAGATGCCCAAGTTCATCGGCTGCCTGTTCGCAGGTGCTGTTGTCCGTAACATCCTCGAGGCTATGGGCAAAGATACCTACACCGCTGAGTTCGACGCTCAGGAGCATATGTGGCTGGAGCTGTACCTGGCTCTGACCCTGATGAAGATTGACTTCATCAAGCTGGCTCCTGTTGCCGGCCAGATGGGCATCGTCCTGATCGCTCAGGCTGTCCTGATCGTCCTGTTCGGTATCTTCATCTCCTTCAACATGTTTGGCCGTGACTACGGCGCAGCTGTTATGACCGCTGGTAACATCGGCTGGGGCTGCGGCGCTGGTTCCAACGCTGTTGCAAACGAGAAGGCTATCATGGATGAGTACGGCTGGCACAACATTGCCTGGGTTCTGTACCCCTCCTTCGCAGTTATCATCGACGATATCTACAACCCGATCTTCCTGTCTATCTGCGGATCTCTGGTCAACAATCTGCGCTGATAACCTGACGAAATGCTTCCCCCGCTCAGACAGGCCCCTGCCTGAGCACTTGCAAGCAGGCTGTTTCTGATTTTGCTTTCAAGAGCAGCTGAAACAGTCTGCTTCTTTATTTGTTATCATCTTCATTTATATCTTTGAGGTGCATCCCAATGAGCGATATTTATACCCTCGGCATCGACATCGGCTCCACTGCTTCCAAATGCATCATCCTGAAGAACGGCAAAGACATCGTGGCAAAATCCCTGATTCCCGTGGGTGCCGGTACCAGCGGCCCCCAGCGCGCCATCGATGCTGTTCTGGAAGCTGCTGGAAAGACCCGGGAAGACATGGCCTTTGTGCTTGCCACCGGCTACGGCCGCAACAGCCTGATGAACATTGCCGACAAGCAGATGAGTGAGCTGTCCTGCCACGCAAAGGGCGCAAGCTTTCTGTTCCCCAATGTGCATACCGTCATCGACATCGGTGGTCAGGACGTGAAAGTCCTCCACCTGGAGAACGGCATCATGACCCAGTTCCAGATGAACGACAAATGCGCAGCCGGCACCGGCCGCTTCCTTGACGTGATGGCCCGCGTGCTGGAAGTCAAGGTGGAAGACCTGGGCCGTCTGGGTGCCGAATCCACCCATGAGGTGGCCATCAGCTCCACCTGCACCGTGTTCGCTGAGAGCGAGGTCATCAGCCAGCTGTCCATGGGCACCGACAAGCGCGATATCATCAACGGCATCCACCACTCTGTGGCGCACCGTGTGGTGGGTCTGGCCCACCGCATCGGCGTCCAGCCCGATGTCGTGATGACCGGCGGCGTGGCCCAGAATCTGGGCGTTGTCCGCGCATTGGAAGAGGAGCTGGGTATGCCCATCCGCACCTCTCCCCTCACCCAGTATAACGGCGCACTGGGTGCGGCACTGTTCGCCTGGCAGCAGGCAAACCGTTGATCCCCTTTGGTCTGTTCCGGGCAGCGTGAGGAGCGCTGCCTGCGAGCGGGCTTTTACCCCCGAAAAAATATCGTTTGAAATGAAATGGAGGCTTCCATCATGGCAAAACAAGTAAGTCCCGGTGTTCTGGCCCTGCGCAAGGTCGTGGATGACGTTTACGCTGAGGCCCGCGAAGCAAAAAAGAGAGGCGAACCGGTAGGCTGGTCTTCTTCCAAGTTCCCCTGCGAGCTGGCAGAAGCATTCGGTCTGCACGTCATGTACCCCGAGAACCAGGCCGCTGGTATCGCAGCAAACCGCTACGGCGAGCTGCTGTGTCAGGCTGCTGAGGATCTGGGCTACGACAACGATATCTGCGGCTACGCCCGCATCAGCCTGGCATACTCTGCCGGCAAGCGTGCTTCCCGCAAGTTCGACCCCAAGACCGGCGAATACATCATCGACCCCAACAGCGGCAAGCCCCTCAAGGATGCCAACGGCAATGTGGTGATCGATGAGGCCACCGGCAAGCCCAAGAAGGATCCCAAGACCCAGACCCCGTACGTTGTGCTGGACGATATCAATGAGATCAACGCCCTGCCCGATGGTGTCGAGAAGGAGCGCCGTCTGGCTGCCATCGAGCCCATCAAGCAGATGCAGATTCCCATGCCCGACTTCGTGCTCTGCTGCAACAACATCTGCAACTGCATGACCAAGTGGTATGAGAACATCGCCCGTATGCACAACATCCCGCTGGTGATGATCGATATCCCCTACAACAACAACGTCACTGTGGACGACACTTACGTTGCCTACATCCGCGGCCAGTTCGACGACGCCATCAAGCAGCTGGAGAAGATCTCCGGCCGCAAGTTCGACGAAAAGAAGTTCGAGCAGGCCTGCGCAAACGCAAACCGCACCGCCAAGGCATGGCTGAAGGTCTGCGATTACCTGCAGTACAAACCGGCTCCCTACTCCGGCTTTGACCTGTTCAACCACATGGCTGACGTGGTCACTGCCCGCGGCAAGGTGGCTGCTGCCGAGGCTTTCGAGCTGCTGGCAAAGGATCTGGAGGAGGCTGTCAAGACCGGCCACTCCACCACTCCGTTCCCCGAGAAGTACCGTGTCATGTTCGAGGGCATTCCCTGCTGGCCCAAGCTGCCCGCACTGTTCAAGCCTCTGAAGGCCAACGGCGTCAACGTCACCGCAGTCGTGTATGCTCCGGCATTCGGCTTCGTGTACAACGGCCTGGACGAGATGGTGCGTGCATACTGCAAGGCACCTAACAGCGTCTGCATCGAGCAGGGCGTTGACTGGCGTGAAGGCATCTGCCGCAACAACAAGGTCGATGGCGTGCTGGTCCACTACAACCGTTCCTGCAAGCCCTGGTCTGGCTACATGGCCGAGATGCAGCGTCGTTTCACCGAGGATCTGGGCATCCCCACCGCTGGCTTCGACGGCGACCAGGCCGACCCGCGCAACTTCAACGCGGCTCAGTATGAGACCCGTGTGCAGGGCCTGGTGGAAGCCATGCAGGCCAACCAGAAAGCAAAGGAGGAGCAGTGATCATGAGCATCGAAGAAAAGCTGCGTTCGTTTGAGAAGGTAGCCAATGACCCCAAGGGTCAGCTGACCGCCTATAAGGCAGAGGGCAAGAAGGCCATCGGCGTTCTGCCCTACTACGCTCCTGAGGAGCTGGTCTATGCCGCCGGCATGGTTCCCTTCGGCATCTGGGGTTCCAACGATAAGACCATCAGCCTCGCAAAAGAGTATTGCGCCACCTTCTACTGCACCATCGCACAGCTGGCTCTGGAGATGCTGCTGGACGGCACCATGGATCAGCTGGACGGCATCATCACCCCGACCATCTGCGACACTCTGCGCCCCATGAGCCAGAACTTCCGTGTCGCCATGGGCCACAAGATGCCCGTCATCTTCCTGGCTCATCCCCAGAACCGCTTCGCTGACTACGGCCTGAAGTTCTGCGTCGAGCAGTACACCAATGTCAAGAAGGAACTGGAGAAGATCGCCGGCAAGGAGATCACCAACGATGACATCCAGAAGGCCATCAAGGTCTACAACGCAAGCCGCGCTGAGCGCCGCCGCTTCGTCAAGCTGGCCGGTGAGCATCCCGAGGCTGTCTCTGCTGTCAAGCGTTCTGCTGTGCTGAAGGCTTCCTGGTTCATGCTGAAGGATGCCTACACTGCACAGCTGAAAGAGCTGAACGATGAGCTGGAAGCTCTGCCCGCATCCAACTGGAAGGGTGTCAAGATCGTCACCAGCGGCATCATCTGCGATAACCCCAAGCTGCTGCAGATCATTGACGACAACCACATGGCTATCGTTGCTGATGATGTGGCTCATGAGAGCCGCTCCTTCCGCACCGATGTGCCCGAGATGGACGACGCTATGATGGCTCTGGCTCACCAGTTCGCCAACATCGACTACGATGTGCTGCTGTACGATCCTCAGTCTTCCAAGAACCGCCGCGGCGAGTTCGTGGCTTCTCTGGTCAAGAACAGCGGCGCACAGGGTCTGGTGCTCTTTATGCAGCAGTTCTGCGACCCCGAGGAGATGGAGTATCCCTACCTGAAGAAGGCTCTGGATGCTGCCAACATCCCCCACGTCAAGCTGGGCGTCGATCAGCAGATGCGCGACTTCGGTCAGGCTGCTACCGCTCTGGAAGCTTTCGCTGATATGCTGTAAACTCTCTCTGTCCCATAGTATCTCTCCCCTGAGATAAACGATAAGCTCCCCGCGCTGTGTTATAGTAGACACAGTGCGGGGAGCTTTTTGCACTCTTTTGAGGTTGGGTTGGAAATAGGAGATGTTGTGAATATAAAAAGAGCCGGGAATGGGTACAGATGAGCCTTCTGTAAAAGCCCAAAAACGCACGTACAGCCGAAACCGTGCAGCCCCCTGAGACTTCTTCTATTTTCACAAAAAGAAAAGCACCATACTTTCTGCAAAGTACAGTGCCTTCTTAGTGGAGAATACCGGGATCGAACCGGTGACCTCTTGCATGCCATGCAAGCGCTCTCCCAGCTGAGCTAATCCCCCACATCTGTGAGTGCCGTCCCTGACGACGTGAGTTATTATACCAACCGGAGGAGCCGTTGTCAACTATTATTTTGTTTTTGGTGCAAAAAATCCCGCCGGGAGAAGCTTTTGCTCTCCGGCGGGATCCCTTTTGTCGTATAAATTATGCTTTGGTATACTGACGGTCAAAGATCTGAGGTGCCACCTTGATGAGCAGCACAGCACCCACCACCGTGATGAGGGTCTCGGGCACCATATAGCTGGCGTTATACACCAAGCTGTAGGTCCAGGCGCTCAGGCCCTCGTTCAGGTTGCCCCAGACCAGAACGCCGGACAGGAAGCTGCACAGGAAGCGCAGGAAGCCTGCCACAGCCGTACCGACTGCCACGCCGACCATCCGGTTCTTGAAGGGGCGGGCAAAGAACTCCGCAGTGCCCAGAGCCATAAAGGCCACCAGGTAGTCCAGCAGGATCTCACCCAAAAAGTACAGGAAGGTAGGCGTCGGAGGTGCCCAGAAGCCCAGCAGCATCTGCAGGCAGCCGTTGACAAAACCAGTGAACAGGCCCCACTTAACGCCGTGGCGGAAGGAGACCAGCACGAAAGGCAGCATACTCAGCAGGGTAACGCTGCCGCCGTTGGGCATGGTGAAGATCTTGATGTTGGAGAGCACCGTACCGACGGCGATCATCAGAGCACACTCCACCAGCACCCGGGTCTTGGAGTAAGAATTAGACATGAAGATTCCTCTTCTCTTAATAATAGTACACAAAAACAAAAATACGCCTGCTTTTCCTGGCAGGCGCACGGGCTGTTTGTGAAAATCCGGACCTTTTCCGCAAACTACCTACGCCGGCATTACCCGGATCAGGTTATAGGGTCTCTGCTCTGCAGATCTCAGCCTCACGGCACCCCTGTTTTCATGTCCGCTTTCAGTATATCCGCTCCGGGACAAAAGTCAAGCCCCGCAGACATACGAGGTTGTTCCGGCACATATGCTGGAACAAGCACATTTTGGCGGGAGGGAGCGGTCTATGAAAGGTGATCCGGAACAGCGGGCGCTGCTGCTGGGAGAATACATCGTGGAGCATGGGGCCACCGTGCGGGCAGCTGCGCGGGCCTTTGGGTGCAGCAAGTCCACGGTACACAAGGACGTATCGGTGCGGCTGCGGAGCGTCGGCCCGGAGCTGTTCCGGAAAGTACAGATGGTGCTGGCCCGGAACAAGGCGGAACGCCACCTGCGGGGCGGAGCTGCCACCCGGGAGAAGTACCACAAGATCCACAGGACCTAGCAAAAGGCGGTGTCTGCCCGAGGGCTTTCACCGCCTTTTCTCATGTGCAGGTGTGGAACTGTTCCAACGCTGCCTTTTCCAGTCGGCTCACCTGCGCCTGACTGATGCCGATCTCCCGGGCCACCTCCATCTGGGTCTTTCCTTTCAGATACCGCAGCTCCATGATACGTTTCTCCCGCGGGGTCAGCGCTGCCACGGTCTGCCGGAACTGCAGCCCGCTGATCCAGCTGTCCTCTCCATCCGGGTCTTTCACCTGGTCGATGACATACACCGCGTCGCCTCCGTCGGAATAGACCGGCTCTTCCAGGCTCATGGGCTCCACCACCGATTCCAGCGCCGCCGACACCTCCTGACGGGGCAGGCCGGTCTTCTGGGCAATCTCCTCCACGGTGGGCTCCCGGCCCAGCTGCTTCTCCAGCTCTTCCCGAGACTGCATGGCCCGGTATGCCGTATCCCGCAGGCTGCGGCTCACCCTCAGAGTATTGTTGTCCCGCAGGAACCGCCGGATCTCCCCGATGATCATGGGCACGCCGTAGGTAGAGAACCGCACCTGCTGGGCCGGGTCGAAGTTGTCGATGGCCTTGATGAGTCCGATGCAGCCCACCTGAAACAGGTCATCCATATTCTCACCCCGCTGGGCGAACCGCTGCACCACACTGAGCACCAGCCGCAGATTGCCCTCTATCATGCTCTGACGGGCGGATTCGTCCCCTGCCCGTGCCCGGGTGAGCAGGCTGCGCTTCTCCTGCTCCGACAAGACCGGCAGCTCGGCGGTGTTCACGCCGCACAGTTCCACTTTGTTGTACATCCTCTGCCCTCCGGTTTCGTTTTCAGCTTCACCGGAAGTATGGCCGCAGGGCTGCCCTCACATTCATTCCAAATTCAGGAGTCTTCTGAACTGTCCGTCCTAGCCTTGAAGGCAAGGTCCCCTGTCTTTTATGTCATTGTCATCATACATTGTAGATAAACTTTTCAGCGGTCAAAAAAGCGGCCCTGTCTGCCAGGACTTTCCTCCTAGAAAGCAATGGGCAATGATCGTTGCCAACAACCGTTGAGTCCGAGAAACTTTTTTAGGACAGATGCCAACAATATGCAGCTGACTGTAAAACAGCCGCCAAGTGCCACAGCCCGGGCACCGCGCAAAGCACCCGAAAGAGGGCTACCCTTCCAGCTGCTCCCGCAGCTGCCGGATGATACGTTTTTCCAGCCGGGAAATATAGCTCTGGCTGATACCAATGGTATCGGCTACTTCCTTCTGTGTCCGCTCCACGCCATCCTGCAGACCGAACCGCAGCTCCATGATCTGCCGTTCTCGGGGCGAAAGCTGCTCTACCAAACGCCGGAGGCTGACCCTCTCAGCATCCTGTTCCAGCCGCTGTCCCACCTGATCGTCCTCGCTGCTCAGCACATCCGACAACAGCAGCTCGTTGCCGTCGCCGTCGATATTCAGTGGCTCGTCGATGCTGGCTTCCTGCCGCCGGTTGGAGCTTTTGCGGAGGTACATCAGGATCTCGTTGCCGATACAGCGGCTGGCATAGGTAGCCAGTTTGATACTCCGCTCCGGCGTAAAGGTGTTTACCGCCTTGATGAGCCCGATGGTGCCGATGGAGATCATATCTTCCGAGGGTACCCCGCTGCCCTCATATTTTTTTGCCAGATAGACCACCAGCCGGAGGTTATGGGTGATGAGCTCATCCCGGGCCGCGGGGTCACCGCCCGCCATCCGGTCCAGCAGCGCCTTTTCCTCGTCCTGGGTCAGGGGCGGCGGCAGGCCCGGCCCGCCGGTCAGGTAGTGTGCCCCACCCCGCCAGCTCAGACCCATCCACAGCCCGGCCCAGAACCGCCGCAGTGCATTTACGATATGTTGAAACACCAGCAGATTCCTCCTTTTGTATTGTTATTTTCCCAGCAAAGCTGCCGTTTCCGCGCTGACGAGAGCCGTCCATCCCTCCTGCGGGGGCGGCGTGTCGCAGAAGGCTGCATAGATGCCCTCCTGTCTCCGCCTGCCGCAGACCAGCGTTCCCGGCAGGGCAGGCAGCAGGCAGTGTCCTGCTACCGTCTGGCAGGGCACGAACCGCACACCCCATTCCGGGCGGGGCGGCGGCGCAGCGCCGGACAGGCAGTACGACAGGTACTCTCCCAGTTCCGGCGGAAGGGCCGAACGAACTTCTCCCAGCCGCACCAGCACCACAGCACGGCCTGAGAGCGGCTCCTGCACCCCGAACCCTGTATCACAGAAAGCCCGCAGCGACAGGCTTCGGCCCAGCAGTTCCAATTCTACCGGAAAGCAGGCCGGACCGGTGCGCCCCAGCAGACGCAGCACTCCCTGCACCGCGCTGCAGACCCCTGCTGTGCAGGCCAGCAGCAGCCCCGGCGACACCGGCAGATAGAAGCTCAGATTATTGCAGGCTGCACCGGGCAGGGCCAGCGCCCCGGTAAGGGTAAGATTGAGCAGCACGAACCACGCCGTCAGCCGGGCCGTATTCCGCACACCCTGCCTGCCGTAGGCCGCAAGGACGCAGATCACGGCAGAGCTACCTTTATAAGTAAGAGCCAGCGGCCATGGGGCGGTGGGAGCCAGCAGCGCCAGCGAAGACGCTGCTGCAGCTGCCGCACCAACCAGCAGCCGCAGCGGCATGGCGCACAGCCCACAGAGCAGCCCCGCCGCCAGCAGGAACGCAGCCCCCACCACAAAGTTGACCAGAAGCAGTACGTCCAGATAAATGACCGTTCGGATGGGCCGCACCCCCTTTTTTACAGGATAGCAGAGTCCGGATGTGGATTTGGTCGGAATGAATGCAAAGAAAATTGCAAAAAGCTCTTGCAAAACGCCGCAGGATGCGGTATAATACATCTCGCGGCAAGACCGCAGCAAAGTTGAATATCTGCCTCTTTAGCTCAGTCGGTTAGAGCACTTGACTGTTAATCAGGGTGTCGCCTGTTCGAGTCAGGCAAGAGGCGCTTTTTACGGCAGGAAGTCTTTCCTGCCGTTTTTTATGCTGTTTCTTCGGCTCTGGTGTAACCAAATTGTAGCCTTTTTCACAGGATTTTCAAAAATTAAGGCAGAATTAAAAAATGTCCTCTTGAAGAACCGGCGTATTTGTGTTACACTACATCCAAGCTGTAATGGATTTTTTGGAGATTCTGGCGTTTTTCCCCAACAGTTCCGACTGCTGGGGAACAGCGGCAGAGCAGTTTACATGTATTTTTCTGCTTTTTGCCTATTGGGGCGGTTTTTGGTTTTTTTACCTTGTCGCCGGGGGCAGATTGTGGTAAAATAGTGTAGAGCGGCCCGATCCGGCAGCTTACTGATCTGTGATGTTGCCGAGTGCGCACTCGGTTGCATAGGTTTTCCCGGTTGCGCAACCGGGAGGGAACCGATTAAATACGTTTATTCACTTTTGAAGGGAGTAATTCATTATG
>DCCL01000226.1:0-914 GCA_002313795.1 Faecalibacterium prausnitzii | reverse complement strand
AGATCGTTTACGGCGGTGCCGGCATTGGCGACTACCTGCCCGATGTCTGGTCCTCCAAGAACGTCAAGACCCTGTCTACCAACGTCCTGACCATCCTGAGCAATAGCTTTACCAATCTGCTGGTCAAGCAGACCTTGGGCACTATGTTTGGTGGCAACTGGGGTGGTGATGACGGTGTTAAGCTGTTCGGCTCCGACGGCAGTGTGACTGCCCTGTTCAAGTATAAGCGTGATGATACCGGCATCAATGCCGATCTGGGCGAGATGAACACTTTCAATAAGTTCATGACCGCTCTGGGCACTGCAGCCGCTGTCTACACTCTGGGCACCACCAATGCTAAGAGCTTCATTGGTTCTGCTAAGGTTGTTGACGTCAACGGTAACTACATCAAGTTCTAATCTGGCTTGACCTTACAGTCATTGCAGAAAGTTAAAAAGAACGGCGAACCGTACGGTTCGCCGTTCTTTTTGTTCTTTTTACTGTAACCAAGCTGAGATTTTTTTCACATTTTTTTCAAAATTTAAGGGTTTATTAAAAATTGTCCTCTTGAAGAAGCTGTCAGAATGTGTTATACTACACCCAAGGTTTGGGAGACAGTACGTTCAAAACTGATGTTCCCAAACCGGAAACTTGATCAAAGGGTAGGCGCTCCCTTCTTTTGATAACAGCATGCCAATGCCCTGTCCTGTATCGCAGGATGGGGCAGGGCGTTGGCACCTGTGCTGTTGTATAAATGCCGGCCCCTTGTGATTTGTCAAAATTTGCAGTGCATTTCGCTGATTTGCAGCCGCGTGCCTGTTGTTTTGAATAAATTTGTACAGATAAAAGGAAGCATCTATGCGCTATACCTACGTCCGGCAGCATGACACTACCGACTGTGCGGCTGCCTGCCTCGCAATGGTGTGCCTCCATTA
>DCCL01000125.1:6076-6239 GCA_002313795.1 Faecalibacterium prausnitzii | reverse complement strand
CAACTCCTGTCACCAGCTCCAAAAGGAAAGGCTCCGAAACAAATGCGTTTCGGAGCCTTTCCTTTTTTGCTGTTCTATCGTTTTACTGTGCGCTGTACACACTGCCCATCGTCCAGGAGTTATCGGCCGAGTATTTTGCGTGGTTGCGCAGGTAGGTGACCCA
>DCCL01000125.1:4257-5918 GCA_002313795.1 Faecalibacterium prausnitzii | reverse complement strand
CAGCCCTTGCTGGCGGCCAGCTGTGCCAGCTGTTCGTTGACGCCCTGCAGCACATCCGAGGCAAGGCCGGGCTTTTCGGCTGCGGCCTCCGGCCGCACCGGCGGGATAGACTGCACGTAGATCACGCAGTCATCGCCAAGGGTCTGGCGCAGGTCGTCCAGCATCTGGCCGTAATAGGCAAGGAACCGGTCTGCTGCGCCCACAGTGGTCAGGGTGTTGGTGCCCAGCAGGATATACACTTTTTTCGGCTGAGCCGCAGCCAGTACATCCAGTGCTACTTCCTGTCCCCGCACGCTGCTCTTGACCGCGCTGCGGTTGACGATGGCATCCGGGCCCACGCCGGTATAGCCGCAGATGAGTGCGCCGCCCAGGTCGATATTGTAATCGGAGAAGCCCACGGTCAGGCTGTCGCCCAGAAACGCTGCGTCGGAGAAGTAGCTCAGGTCTACCTGACCGCAGGCAGGCTGACGGATGACACTGCTGTCGTAAGCTTTAATGGTATAGGCTCCTGCCGCCTGTCGGGCCGGGCCGAACTGTTCCAGCGTCACCGCCGGGGCCGCATCGCCGGTGGTTCCGGCATCGCCGCTCTCTGCGCCGGAGTCCGCTCTGCTGTCTGCTGTGCCGCCCTGCATGGGCAGGGGCGCCAGGATATTTTCTGCTGTGCCGTTGGACGTCACCGCAGGCAGTTCTTCTTTCTTTGAGCTGCCGTGTTCCAGAATGGCCGTGATGGCAAAGCTCAGCAGCAGGATGCCTGCCACTACGCCCACAAGGCGCAGGACGCTCCCCGCTCCGCCCGGTCTTCTCCGGCCATGGGTGCTATGATAATCGTGTGAAATTCCCATAAAAGGTTTCCCGCTTTCGTTTGGTTCTGGTTCCAGTCTGCCCGGTCTGGGGCGGTTTATCCCCCGCTCCGGCCCGGCAGCGCTATACGGTATCCATTGTAACATAATTTTTTTGCCCGTGCAACCAATTAGGGCTTGCATACAACAGGCAAAACGGGTACAATAAAAGCAGGACAGATTTTTGCGCACATTTCTTGAAGTGATTGCACGACCTGCCCAAACTTTTGTGCGAGTTGCAGTCTTCCGTTTCTGCCGTCTCCTTCCCCGTGTGCTGTGCAGGGCCTGCGGGTTCTCCGCAGGGGGCGGCGCAGAGGCAGCATCCCGCAGGAAGTCCATCCTGATGAGTAAATGGTACAAGGAGGTTCTCATGGCCAAAAACGTCATCATCGGCCAGAGCGGCGGCCCTACCGCCGTCATCAATTCCAGCCTTGCAGGTGTGTACAAAGCCGCCTGCAGTCTGGGCGCAGACAAGGTCTACGGCATGAAATACGGCATCGAGGGACTGCTGAAAGAGGAGCTGGTGGAGCTGAACATCCTGCTGGATGACCGGCTGAGCATCGAGCTGCTCAAGCGCACCCCGTCCAGCTATCTGGGCAGCTGCCGCTATAAACTGCCCGACCCGGATGTGGATTCCACCCCGTTCGTCAAGCTGTTCACCCTGTTTGACAAATACGACATCTGCGCTGTGTTCTACATTGGCGGCAACGACTCCATGGACACCATCGCCAAGCTCAGCCGCTATGGTGCGCAGGTGGGCAGTTCCGTGCGCTTCATCGGTGTGCCCAAGACCATCGACAACGACCTCTGCCTCACCGACCA
>DCCL01000125.1:224-4217 GCA_002313795.1 Faecalibacterium prausnitzii | reverse complement strand
ACCCCCGGCTACGGCTCTGCCGCCAAGTACATTGCCACCATCCTCAAAGAGGTCATCCGCGACTCTTCCGTTTATGATATCCGCAGCGTGACCGTGGCCGAGATCATGGGCCGTCATGCCGGCTGGCTGGCCGGTGCGGCCTGTCTGGCAGGCGGCGACGACTGCGACGGCCCCGACCTCATCCTGCTGCCGGAAGTCCCCTTCGACCAGGAGCGGTTCCTTGCCAAGGTAGATGAGCTGCAGCGGGTGAAGTCCAACGTCATCATCGCCGCCAGCGAGGGCGTCAAGACGGCAGACGGCACCTACCTGTGCGACCTCGTCTCCACGGCAGGCCAGCTGGATGCCTTTGGCCACAAGGCCGTCCTCAGCGGTACCAGCCGCTATCTGTCCGACCTCATCCACGACAACCTGAACTGCAAGAGCCGTGCCATCGAGTTTTCGACTCTGCAGCGCTGCGCCAGCCATCTGGCCAGCCGCACCGACGTGAACGAGGCCTATGCCGTGGGTGCTGCCGCAGCCTCTGCTGCCTTTGCAGGCGAGACGGGCAAGATGATCGCACTCAAGCGGATCTCCGAGTACCCCTATCAGTGCATCACCGAGTCGGTGGATGTCCAGAAGGTGGCAAACCTCGAGAAGAAAGTGCCGCTGGACTGGATCAGCCCCGACGGGATGCAGGTGACTGCTGCATTCGAAGAGTATGCGCGCCCGCTGATCCTGGACGAGGTCGCCCCCGTCTACGTCAACGGCACGCCCCGTCACATCCATCTGTAAGAAGCCGCTTTCATAAGCAGGGTGCGCCGAAGGGCAAAAAGACCGTTCCGGCGGTGTGCACTCTTATGAAACCGGTTCTAACCCCCGCGTCTGTTTTCGTGCTCCTGCACGTGAATATAAGCCGAAACAGAAAAACAAAAAAGGAGAAATCATCATGGGTAAAAATGCAATCGTTGGCCAATCCGGCGGCCCCACCTCTGTCATCAATTCCAGTCTGGCCGGTGTGTTTGAGAGCTGCAAGAGCCGCGGCGCAGATGTCGTGTACGGCATGTGCAACGGCGTCGCCGGTCTGCTGGAGGAGCGGGTGGTAGACCTTTCCACCATGCTGAAGGATGATCTGGACATCGAGCTGCTCAAGCGCACCCCGTCCAGCTTCCTGGGCAGCTGCCGCTACAAGCTGCCCGACTGGCACGACGACGAGGCCATATACAAGAAGCTCTTTGCCATCCTCGAGAAGCTGAACATCGGCTACTTCTTCTACATCGGCGGCAACGACTCCATGGACACCATCGGCAAGCTGGCCGATTACGGCGAGCGCATCCAGAGCGACATCCGCTTCATGGGCGTGCCCAAGACCATCGACAACGACCTGATGGTCACAGACCACACCCCCGGTTACGGCTCTGCGGCCAAGTACATCGGCGTGGTGATGAAAGAGATCATCCGGGATGCCACCGTTTACGGCACCAAGTATGTCACCGTGGTGGAGATCATGGGCCGCAACGCCGGCTGGCTGACCGCTGCCGCCGCTCTGGCCAAGGGCGACGACTGCGAGGGCGTCGATATGATCTGCCTGCCCGAAGTTCCCTTCAACGTGGAGCACTTTGTCGAGAAGGTCCGCGTCATGCAGGAGAAGAAGCCCAGCATCGTCATCGCCGTCTCCGAAGGCGTCAAGCTGGAGGATGGCCGCTACGTCTGTGAGCTGGCCGACGATGTCCACGCCGTGGATGCTTTCGGTCACAAGGCCCTGACCGGCACGGCCCGCTTCCTGGCCAACACCGTGGCCCGCAATCTGGACACCAAGACCCGCTGCATCGAGCTTTCCACCCTGCAGCGCTGCGCCGGCCACCTGACCAGCCGCACCGACATCACCGAAGCCTATCAGGTGGGCGGTGCTGCTGCCAAGGCTGCTTTTGAGGGCGTTACCGGCCAGATGGTGGCCCTGAAGCGCATCTCCAACAGCCCCTATCAGTGCACCACGGAGCTGCACCCCATCAGCGAGGTGGCAAACCTTGAGAAGAAGGTGCCCCTGAGCTGGATGAACGAGAACCACACCCAGATGACCGAAGATTTCCTCGATTACGCACGGCCCCTCATTCAGGCGGAGCTGACCCCGCTCTACATCGCCGGTCTGCCCCACCACATTTACATGAAGAACCAGAAGTGATCGTTCTGTTTCAGGCGTTCTGCGCACCCCTGCATCCGCTGCGGGGGTGCGTTTTTTCGCTCTGGGGCGCTGTGCCGACCGCTTTCTTTTTTCTTTGCCCTGATTTTACCTTTTTATCGCTTGTATTTTACCTTTCGCCGTACTATAATAATATCTGCGTCGTCCATTGCCGGGCGGCGCGTTTTTTGGTGGAATGATTCAACATTCGGATAGGAGGTAATGTTTTCCATGGCACAACTTTCCCGGACAGGCGACCTGACCAGCGGCCCTATGCTGAAAAAGATCATCCTGTTTTCTCTGCCGCTGGCGGCATCCAGCATTCTGCAGCTGCTGTTCAACGCTGCCGATGTCGTGGTGGTGGGCCGTTTTGCGGGCAGCACTGCGCTGGCTGCGGTGGGCTCCAACGGTGCCCTCATCAACCTGCTGGTCAACCTGTTCGTGGGCCTGTCGCTGGGCGCGAACGTCGTGGCGGCCCGCTGCTTCGGTGCCAAAGATGAGGAGGGCGTCCACAACACGGTTCAGACCTCTGTGACGCTGGGCCTTGTCAGCGGCCTGCTGCTGGCGGTGGTGGGCTTCTTCACGGCCCGGGGCCTGCTGGAACTGATGAGCTGCCCGGAGGACGTCATCGACCTCTCTACCCTCTACCTGAAAATATACTTCATCGGAATGCCCATGACCATGCTGTATAACTTCAGCTCTGCGCTGCTGCGGGCCGTGGGCGATACCAGGCGGCCCCTGTTCTGTCTGGCCGTGGCCGGTGTCATCAACGTGGTGCTGAATCTGGTCTTCGTCATCCTCTTCTCCATGAGCGTGGCGGGCGTGGCACTGGCCACTATCATCAGCCAGACCGTCTCCGCCTGCATGGTCACGACCCTGCTCATTGAGGAAAAGGGCCCGCTCCACCTCGACCTCCGGCAGCTGGGCTTCCACAAGGGTGCGCTGGGCCAGATTCTCCGCATCGGCCTGCCTGCGGGCCTGCAGAGCACCGTGTTCAGCCTCTCCAACGTGGTCATCCAGTCTGCGGTCAACTCCTTTGGCTCTACCATCGTGGCAGGCAACTCGGCGGCATCCAACCTCGAGGGCTTTGTCTACACGGCCATGAACGCATTCGCGCAGGCCGCCGTCACTTTTACCAGCCAGAACATGGGCGCACGCCGGTACGACAACCTGGACCGCGTCATGCGCAACTGCCTGCTCTGTGCCAGCGTCACCGGCCTTGTGCTGGGCGGCGGCGCTTCCCTGCTGGGCGAGCAGCTGCTCCACTTCTACTCCTCCGATGAGGCCGTCGTTGCCGCCGGGCTTGCCCGGATGCACATCATCTGCACCACCTACCTGCTCTGCGGCTGCATGGACACGCTGGCCAGCTGCCTGCGCGGCCGGGGCTACTCGGTGCTGCCCATGGTGGTCAGCCTTGTGGGCAGCTGCCTGCTCCGTCTGGTCTGGATCGCTACGGTGTTCCAGCTGTTCCGCTCCACCACTACCCTCTATCTCAGCTACCCCATCAGCTGGATCCTCACCGCACTGGTGCATCTTGTCTGCCTGCTGGTGGTGCGGCATAAGATGAACGAAAAAGTTAAAATGGCTGCTGCCGCTTAACTATTCCCAAAGACACAGCAAAGCCCCCGGCACGTTCTGAATCGTGCCGGGGGCTTTTTTCTTCAGCATTCAGCGATGAAAAATGACCTTTTGCTCTGAATGTGATTTCTGTGATTTTAATGGATCAGCTCGCTGTGCTCTGCGCCGCTCACGGTCAGGACGGCCAACGCGGCATGGTGGCTCAGGGCAAAGGGTGCATCCTCCGCACCCAGAACCACCACCTCAGCCAGATGGATGGT
>DCCL01000125.1:0-198 GCA_002313795.1 Faecalibacterium prausnitzii | reverse complement strand
TGGCTCGTCGTAAACACGATGGTCTCGATGCCGCCCGCCATCAGCCCGGAAAGGCCGCCCAGTGTACCCTCAATGGTGGCTGCATTCTGCGTGCCTGCCTCGATGTAAAGCACATTGCCGATTTGCAGAAGCTGCACCTGTGCACCGCTGCGGAGGAGGTCGGTGCCATTGCTGTCCACCACACGGATGCTGTCGCTG
>DCCL01000230.1:287-11676 GCA_002313795.1 Faecalibacterium prausnitzii | reverse complement strand
CCGCTTTCGCCAAACATCAACGCGCCGCAGCAGCCGCAGAACAGCTTTGTCGTCAACAGGTAATCATCCTCTGCCTTTCTCCGGGCAGGGGCCTTCTTGTTTTTGGCGATTTTCTCCTGCACATCCTCAAACAGTTCCAGCGGAATGATGGGCGGAATAGCGTCCGGCACGACCACATCCCGGAACTTCAACTCTCCGATGTACCGCCGATTTTTGAGCATATGTTCAACGCTATTATAGGTGAACGCACTGCCCACCGGGTTCTTGATGCCGTTTTCGTTCAGCCAGTCCCGAATATCCTTCATGGTGGAGCCTTCGTTGTACTTTTTGAACGATTCCATCACGAAAGGAGAGGTGAGCAGGTCGATATGGAACTTCCGTTCCGAATCCAGCGTGTAGCCAAAGGTTCCACGACCACCGTTGCAGCGGCCTTTCAGGATGTTCTCTGTCTGCCCACGCACGACCTTTTCTGCAAGGTCTGCTGAATAATACTCGGCATAGCCCTCCAGCACCGATTCCAGAATGATGCCTTCCGGCCCCTCGGAGATGATCTCGGTGGCTGACATGAGCTTGACACCATTTTTCTTGAGTTGGGTCTTGTACCGGGCACTGTCATAACGGTTTCGGGCAAATCGGTCGAGTTTCCAGACAAGAACGATGTCAAACAGCTTCTTGTCGCTGTCCTTTATCATCTGTTGGAACTCCGGGCGGTTGTCCGTCTTGGCGGAGATAGCACGGTCGATATAGTGCTTGACTACCGTAATGCCGTTTTTCTCCGCATAAGCCGTACACTCACGAATCTGGCCTTCAATGGATTCTTCGCGCTGGTTATCGCTAGAATAGCGGGCGTAGATTACGGCGGTCATGGCAGACACCTCCATTTATACATCATTGAACGGTAATACGTTCATCAAAGCAATGTTTCGTATAATGTATATACCGTTTACACAGAATTACAAGAATTTTTCTGAACTTTTCCCATAGATTCAAAAAAGCAGGTAGCTGCTATGCTATGACAGCTACCCGCCTTTTGTACTCGCTCTCTACGAAATGCCAGAATTTTATTTACAAACATCCCCCATGCAGCCGCCGAATCACCTTAAAGGCAACCTCATGCTCTGTTGTCAGCGGCTTTTTCAGAGCAAAGAAAACAACTCCGCTGGTTGGACAGGTGATTTCTGCCTCCACCTCCGCAGTAAATGGGTCAAGGATCACGCCCAATTTCTGACCATACTCCACTTCCTGCCCCGGCTCCACGAAACGGCGGAAGATGCCGCCCGCCGGGGTAAGCACATTGGTCATCTCGCTTTCCTGTACGACAGAAGAAAGATACCCGCTGTGGCAGCTGTAGCGCAATAAGCCAACCCGGCTGAGATACCGCAGCACCGCAGAAACCGCCTCCTGTGCGCTCTGCTCATCAATTTCATCGGTTTCTTTGGTGTAAACACTGAAAGCGTTTGTTTCCCATACCTGCCAGTTGTAGTTCAGCGTAGTCGTATCAATGGGGGCAGGTTTGCGCATGACCACATAAGGCAGGCCGAACAGATTGCCCAAGCTGGCCGTTTGATAACCGGTATTCATAATGCGCACATGCGGTACAAAGTCACCGGGCAGATAAAAGGATGCAAAATGGATGCCATATTTATAACCCTGCACCGCTTGAAACAGTGCCGCCGCAATGCGCTGGGTCGTTTCCCCCTGATCATAGCCGGGAAACATCCGGTTGATATCTGTTTTATCCATTGCCCAGAATCGGCTGCCCACATTCATGGAAAAATGGTTGACGCAGGGCACCACCAGCAGTTCATTGCCGGGAGCAATAGCCCCCTGTTCTTCCAACTTGCGGAGTTTTTTTACCAGTAATGCACAGACATACATCTGCTGTACTTCGTTGCCGCGCACGGCAGCTACCATGGCACAAGCCTTTTCCCCCTCACCAAAACGAAATCCTTTGATTTTGAACTTCTGGCGGTAAGGTGTTTCCAACTCATAAAGCGTTTCTTCTCTCATTTCTGGAATCCTCCTGTCAGGATGCGGGCCAGCAGACTGCCCGGATAGACCACGGGATATTCCCGCAGGGTAAAAAGCAGACCATCTGCCGGAGCCATTAAAGTCTGCCGAACTTCACCTGTCAGCGGGTCCGCAATGACCGCCAGTTCCTGCCCTTTTTTCACAATGCCGTTGTGCTCCACACTGGGAATGAAAATGCCCGCCTTATCCGCATTGATAAAGGCCACCTCATCCTTGCTGACGATGGGCTTGCGAGGTGTTTTCGTCTCGCCAGCCCACATTCCCTGTGTATGCATCAGATTCAGGATACCGTCTACCAGTTGTTCTCCGTAACTCTTGGTCAGCCGCATTCCAACGCCCATTTCCACCACAAGACAGTGTGTGCCGATGACATTCAGACTGTGTGCCAATGTGCTTTCCAGTACCGTAGCCGCCGCATGAATCCAAACAAAGTCCACATTGAGCTGTTCGGCCAGCGGCACAAGTGCCGGGGCTGTCTCTTCCGAAATACGCACCTGCGGCAGTTCTCTCAGATAGATGTTGGAAGCATGGATGTCAATGGCAATATCTGCTCCGCGCATGTCTTCCACGACCTCATGGGCGTAATATTCCGCCATCGGGCCATCGGTATCGCCGGGGAAAATGCGGTTCATATCCAAATCAAACAGCGGGATGCCACGCTGAATAGTGTTGATGCCCAGTGGGTTGACTGCCGGATAGATATCCACCGTTCCGGTCAGCAGTTCCGGGTGCTCCTGAATGCGGCGATTGAGCAGATAGACCACATACTGACCTTCCAGCTCATCACCGTGCACACCCGTGACCACACAGATTCGTTTTCCGCTGTCGTTGCCGGGCAGTGGAGTGAGCCGATTCTTTTTCAGTTCCAGTTTTTCATGCACTGCAAGCGAAAGGCTTGCGACGGTTTCTTCCATCTTTCTTACACACTCCTATCTTATAAAAATATAGCAGTTTGCGTTTTTAATGCATAAGCAACATCCGCAAACTGCATATCGCAAATATGCCGTTTTGATCGACACTATTTTTGAAAATTGTGATAAAAAGGCTTCTGCCAGTACTGTGCAGAAGCCCGGCGCCATTGCCTTTTATCCAACTATCTGTTACGAACATTCAGCCGCATTTCTGTATGCAGGGTCTGGTCTGCCATGCCTCGAAAAATGCCTCGTTCTGCACGGCAGTCAGCAGCATCCCGACCCACGGCAAACCGCACATGGTCTTCTCCTGCTTCACAGGCAAAGGTGGGGTCATAACCATGCCAGCCATCCGGCAGTGCGATCTCTACCCACGCATGGGTCGCACCCTCGCCGGGTACAAGCCCCATACAATAACGAGCTGCAAACCCAGACCGCCGCGCCAGCGCCAGCAGAATGTGTGCGTAATCCTGGCAGACTCCGCTGCCCAATGTCAATGCCTGCCCGGCTGTCGTGGAAATCCCTGTCACGCCCGGCACATAATGCAGCGAATCCGCTGCCGCTTGATTCAAGAGTTCCGCCTGCTCCTGTGGACTTTTTTCTTCCAACGGCAGGCTTTTCCATAACGCTTCCAGTTCTTCCGTCATAGCGGTAAGTTCTGTAAACTGTTTCAGCACAGGATTTGCCGTTTCTGCCTGTGCATGGCCTTCCACTTGTACGATGCCATGGGAATCATAGCGAAAAGCCGTATGTGGTTCCCGGCAGCTGCCACACACCAGCCAACCACCAAAACCATCCCGGTGCAGTCCATACTCTGCCGCTGGTTCAATGCAGATAGCATAGCTTTGCAGTTTCTGGGCATCGTCCTCAACCGGGAGGCAGTGCAATGCGAATGTATGCCCACTGACCGGAGCCGAAAACTCTACTCCGGTATGAAAATGAAATTCCAGTTCTTTCATTGTTCGTTCCTCAGAGATTCCTGCCCAGAGCCGCTTTCGCTCTCACAGGTCAAGAAACAAGCTTTCCAGCGCCGCGATCTGTTCTTGTACCGTAGCATCCGGCTTGGAGGAATCCAACAGAGAATCCACTAACAGGTCCAATCGGCTCTTTTCCGGTGTGAGCTGCGTCTTATACAGCCGATTAAACAATCGCTCAAATTCTTTGCGGGTGCGTTCTGGCTCTTCCTTCAGGCGGAGATATAGGTCCACCCGCTCTACGCTCGTTCCCAGTTTGATGATGCTGCGCGTTTCTTCATCAAAGATAGTTTCCTCACACGCACCGCGAAAAGCCAGAATATCATCCAGCACCCACTGGAGTGCAACCGCAGGCGTATCGCTCCGCGCTGCTTTTTCCATCGCATTCATGGCCAGCTGGATGTACGAAAGCGTATCTGTGGTCAAGGTATCCCGCAGAACCACTGCGTTGTCGTAGGCATAGACCAGACTGGACACCAGCGAGTTAGGGTTGCTTCTATCAAAAAAATAGCGCTTACAGAAATCGGCGGTATCCGCATATCCGCCGGGAATGCCAAGACTGCGGCAATATGCCGCATAGTCTGCCTCTCTTCCGTCCACGGCAGCATCATAAATCGGTTTTGCTTTTTTCAAGCCTGTATACACGCGCTCTGTATAGCGCCCCAGCCAGTACAGGCGGCTGGCCTTGTTCAGCGAGATAATACCCATGTGTCCTTAAAGCCTCCTCCTTGCGAGCTGTTGACCACAAAACTGTCCGGGTTGCGGGAAAACCGGGTCAGACCGCTGGCCCAGACTTTTGTGTCATCGCCGCTGCTCAGCACAAATGCCCGCAGGTCAGCCTTGCGGGGCACTTTTTCGCCACCCTCCATAATGGGCAAATCGAGAAAATCAATGGCTTCCTGTGCAATGAACCGACGAGGCTCATTGCGAATCGTATTACGAAAATCTTCCAGCTGCTGTTTGGTCATATCGCGGCCAAATACCACGCCATAGCCGCCCGCCTCGGCCACATCCTTGACCACCAGCGTTTCCAGATGGTCAAGCACATACTTCCGGTCTTCTTCATAGAACGGCAGATAGGTGGGGGCGTTGTGCAGGATGGGTTCCTCGCCCAGATAATACTTTATCATTTTAGGGACGAAGTAATAGATGCCCTTATCATCCGCCACACCGTTGCCCGGTGCATTCAGCAGCGCCACATTGCCTGCGCGGTAGGCGTCCATCACGCCCGGAATGCCAATGAGGCTTTCCGGCTTGAAGGTCAGCGGGTCCAGATATTCGTCACTGATGCGGCGGTAGATAGCTCCCACACGTTCGCCGCTGTGCACGGTCTTTAAGTACACGCAGTTGTTCTCCACATACAAGTCACCGCATTCTGCCAAGACTGCACCAGTTTTTTCGGCCAGATAGCTGTGTTCAAAATATGCCGCATTGTATCGGCCCGGTGTAAAGACCACGTTGATGCCGCCGGTGTTCACCGAATCCATAGTCTGCCGCAAAAGCTGTGCATAATTGCGGTTGTCCACGATGGCATTGTCGCTGAAGGTCTCCGGGCTGCATTGACGGCAGAGTTCCCGTGCAATGAGCGGATAGGATGCACCACTGGGAATACGGAGATTGTCCTCCAGAATGAACCAGCTGCCATCTTTCGCCTGCACGAGGTCGATGCCGGAAATGTGGCTGTAAACACCCTTGGGCGGCACAAAGCCCTCACACTGAGGCAGATAGCCGCTGCCTGCAAAGACAAAATCTTCCGGCACGATGCCATCCCGGATGATTTTTTTGTCACCGTAAACATCCTTCAGAAACAGGTTCAACGCGTTGACACGCTGCACAAGACCCTTATCCAGTATCTCGAACTCCTGCGCCGTAATGACGCGCGGCAGCGGGTCGAACGGGAACAGTCGTTCCTGAAACGTGCCATTTTTGTACAGGCCGAACTTGACGCCATATCGTGCCAGCTGGTCGTTGATGGTCTGTTGATGCTGTACCAATCGGTCCATAGATTTCCCCTCTTTTATCTTGGATTCGCTGTATCTGCATCACCGCCAGTCTTTCCCGTACCGGCCTCTCTCTGTTTGGCAGATACAAAAACACAAGGCGGCGTGACCTGTCTATGGGCCACGCCGCCTTGTGCTGGTTTTATTATAAAAAGACAAAATCCACTTGTCAATGTTTCCGCACAGAAAATTGCAGCCAGCTCCGCAGTTCCTCATGCCGTTCTTCTCCAAATCCGATACAGATGAAAGCAGCTGTTCCCGAGAGTCGTCCTTGTTGTAAATACAGTTTGTGTTAAAATCGTCCAAAATGCACTTGTTCTGAGGACAGTTTTTTCTTATCATCTGCCGAAATTTTGAAAAAAGTCAAAATTTTTCTGGACACACGCGCTTTCGTGTGCTAAAACATTGTCAGAGACCCGCAATGGTGCAGGAACATCAGATTTCTGCGCCATTGCGGATTTTTCTTTTGTAGGAAAGTAGTCGATCACACGATCGCATAGAGGAGGAATTTTCATATGAAGGTATTTATTTCTCGTCGTGATTTTCTGAAAGCGTCTGGTCTGGCAGCCACTGCAGCAGCTCTGGCAGGCTGTTCTTCTTCGGGTTCCGGCAGCGGCAGTGCCGGCGGCAAGACCGTGAGAATCGGTGTGTTCGAGCCGGCTTCCGGCGATAACGGTGCAGGCGGCAAACAGGAAGTGCTGGGCATCGAATATGCCAACAGCGTTGCGCCCACTGTGGACATCGGCGGCGAGACCTACACCGTTGAGCTGGTGGAAGTGGACAACCAGTCCAGCACCGACAAGGCCGTGACCGCCGCGCAGGAGCTGGTTTCCAAGAAAGTCTCCATCGTGCTGGGCAGCTACGGCTCCGGCTGTTCCATTGCGGCGGCTCCCACCTTCCAGTCCGCCTCCATTCCGGCCATTGGCTGCTCCTGCACCAACCCTGCCGTCACCGAGGCAAACCCCTATTACTTCCGTGTCTGTTTCCTTGACCCGTTTCAGGGTTCGGTCATGGCAAACTTTGCAAAGGATGAGTTCGGCGCTTCCAATGCTTATGTGTTGAGTATGCTGGGCGAGGATTACGGTTCTGGTCTGGCCACTTACTTTGTCAACGCTTTTGAGGACTTGGGCGGCACCGTCACCAGCGAGCAGTTCCCGGAAGGCACCTCCGACTTCTCCGCCTACATCCAGAACGCCATCAACGCCGGTGCAGACGTAATTTTTGCACCCTGCGCCACCACCTACGCCGCCCAAATCATCACGCAGGCCGCTTCTGCCGGTTTTGACAAGCCCATCACCGCAGGTGACACCTGGGAGTCCAGCGTTATTCTGGATGCTCAGAAGGGCACCAGCGTGCAGGTCTACTGCTCCACCTTCTTTGATGAAAACGACGACTCCGGCGTTGCCAAAGAGTTCGTTACCGGCTTCAAGGAGTGGCTCAACGCCGACAGCCAGAAGCTGACCAACAACGGCGGCAATGATATTGTTGCTGCTGTCTCCGCACTGGGCTATGACGGCTACATGACTGCACTGGAAGCCATCAAGGCAGCAGGCAGCACCGATGGCACCGCCATCAAGGACGCCCTGTTCGGTGTGGATTACAACGGCGTGACCGGCAGCATCACTTTCGACCAGACCACCGGCGACGCCAACAAGGATATGGCCTACATCAAGAAGGCTTCCGACGGCGCATTCGAGTTCGTCAAGACCCAGAGTGTGGAAGGCTGATAATTTTCCACTCAAAATAACAGAACGCAGGCGGAGGACAGCCTCTGCCTGCGCTTTGCTTGTGAAACCTGTTGTAAGAAATGGAGGGTTTTCTCATGGCTGCAAAGTTTCTGCCCTATCTGCTGGCAGGCATCTCGGTGGGCGGCCAATATGCACTGATTGCCATCGGCTATACGATGGTATACGGCATTCTCCGCCTCATCAACTTTGCCCACGGCGATATTTTTACCGTCGCCGGTTTTCTGATGGTGTACGCCACGGCTTCGCTGCCGCTGACGGTCTCCATCCCGCTGGTCATCGCTGCGACGGTGCTGCTGGGCATTGCGGTGGAAAAAATCGCTTACAAGCCCTTGCGTACCGCACCCCGTATGTCGGTGATGATTTCCGCCATCGGTATGTCGTATCTGCTGCAAAATCTGATGTGGTACGTCACCGGCGGTCTGGCCAAACAGTATCCCGCCCTGCCGTGGATCAGTGATACCGTCACGGTACTTGGCTGCCAGACCAAGCGTGTTACCGTCGTGACGCCGTTCCTTGTCGTGATTCTGGTCGCCGCCCTTGTCACCCTGATTCAAAAGACCAAAATCGGCATGGCCATGCGTGCCGCTTCCCGCGATTTTGAAACGGCACAGCTCATGGGCATCAAAATCAACAATGTCATCAGCTTTACCTTTGCTGTGGGCAGTTTTCTGGCCGCGATTGGCTCGATGATGTACTTCTCCAACTACACGGCTGTCACCCCCACCGTCGGCGCAATGCCCGGCCTGAAAGCCTTTGTGGCGGCGGTGTTCGGCGGCATCGGCTCCATTCCGGGCGCTGTGATTGGCGGCTTTATCATCGGCATCTGCGAGAGTTTGATCAAGGGTGCTGGTGCTACCACTTTCAGCGATGCCTTTACGTTTGCGCTGCTCATCGTGGTGTTGGCAGTCAAGCCAACTGGCCTGTTCAGCGAAAACCTGACCGAGAAAGTGTGATGACCATGAAACAAGAGAAAAAACGCGTCTATCTCCGGGCGGCACTGGCTCTCGTCGCCCTGCTGAGCGTGCTGCTGGCACTGGATAATCTAAGTTTTGTACCCTCCATGTTGCTCACGGTTCTGCGCAAGGGCGCCATCTATGCGCTGGTGGCCGTCTCCATGAACCTGCTGAACGGCTTCACCGGCCTGTTCAGTCTGGGGCAGGCAGGCTTTATGCTGCTGGGTGCTTACACCTACGCCATTCTTACCATCCCCGCTGCTTCCCAGAAGTCCATTTACCAGCGCTATTCCAACGGCGGCATCGGCTTTTCCATCCCGGAGCTTCTGTCCAAACCTCTGGGTGGGCTGGGGCTTCTGCTAGGTGTCATCTTCTGCCTGATTCTGGCGGGCTGCGTTGCAGCGCTGTTCGCCTTCCTGATCGGTCTGCCCGTTCTGAAACTGAAGAGCGACTACCTCGCCATTGCCACACTGGGCTTTGCTGAGATCATCCGTGCCGCTGTGGTGTACGAAGGCTTTGGCCCCCTGACCAACGGCTCCAACCTGCTGTACGGCTTCACCAGCTTTTCCAGCTTCTCTATCCCACTGGGCGGCATCACCCTGCATCTGGAAACGGTCATGCCCTTCCTCTTCTCCGGCATCTGCATCGCCGTCATCCTGCTGCTCATCAACTCCACCTATGGCCGCGCGTTCAAAGCCATCCGCGACGACGAAATTGCCGCAGAGGCTATGGGCATCAACCTCGCCAGCCACAAGCGGATGAGCTTCATCATCAGCAGCTTCTTTGCGGGCATCTCCGGCGCCATGCTGGCAATGTATCAGGCCAGCGTGCAGGCCACCACCTTCAAATCCAGCATGACCTACGAAATTTTGCTTATCGTCGTCATCGGCGGTATCGGCTCGGTGTCCGGCTCGGTCATTGCCTCTTTCCTGTTTATTGCAAGCTCCGAGTGGCTGCTGCGCTTTCTCGACAATGAAACATACATCGGCGGCTTCCGTCTGCCGCTGCTGCGCTCCGGCTTCCGCATGGTGGTATTCAGCATCATCATTATGGCTGTGGTGCTGTTCTTCCGCAAAGGCATCATGGGCGACCGTGAACTCTTCCAGAAAAAGCCCGCATCCACGGCAAAAGCAGCCAAAAAGGAGGTGCGTTCCAAATGAGTGAGAATGTATTGACCATTGAAAACGCTACCATGCAGTTCGGCGGTGTTGTAGCTGTGGACAACCTGAACCTGAAAGTAGACAAGAACCAAATCGTCTCCTTGATTGGCCCCAACGGCGCAGGCAAGACCACTGCGTTCAATGTTGTCACCGGCGTGTATGCTCCCACCAACGGTGCTGTATGGTTTGAGGGCCGCAAAGTCATTGAGAACACCCCCCACGGCAAGATGAAAAAACTCTACAAGGGCCAGAATGCCGGGCAGTATTCCCACATCATTGCGCCAACGCCAGATAAAATCACCCAGATGGGTATCGCCCGCACCTTCCAGAACATCCGCCTGTGGAAGAGCCAGACTGTCTTTGAAAATGTGCTCATTGCCAAGCATTGCCGCCGTTCCGCCAACCTGTTGAGCGCCACCTTCCGCCTGAATGCCGACGAAGAAAAACGCCAGCGCGAGGAATGTGAACACCTTTTACAGGTGCTTGGCCTTCAAGACGTCCGCAACGAACTGGCCACCGGCCTGCCCTACGGCCTGCAGCGCCGTGTTGAAATTGCCCGTGCGCTGGCTACTGAGCCAAAGCTGTTGCTTCTGGATGAGCCTGCCGCCGGTATGAATCCGCAGGAGACTGAAGAACTGACGGCTTTCATTGACAGCATCCGTGCTGATTTCAATCTGACCGTGTTCATGATTGAGCACCATATGGACTTGGTGATGGACATTTCTGACCGTGTGTATGTGCTGGACTTTGGCCGTCTGATTGCCGAAGGGACGCCCGCCGAAGTGCAGAACGACCCGCGTGTGATTGACGCTTATCTGGGGGTGGACGAAGATGCTTGAGATCAAAGATTTACACGTTTCTTACGGCGGTATTCAGGCTCTGCGCGGCGTGTCACTGACCGTGCCGGAGGGAAAAATCGTCACCCTTATCGGTGCCAACGGCGCAGGCAAATCCACTCTGATGCGCACCATCTCCGGGCTTGTCAAGGCTCAAAGCGGCTCTATTTTGTGGAACGGACAGGAGCTTCTGGGTAAGCCCATTGACCAAATCGTGGCCAGCGGCATTGCCATGTCGCCGGAAGGCCGCCGGGTGTTCGCTGACTTGACGGTCGTTGAAAATCTGAAAATCGGTGCCTACCTGCGGAAGGACAAGGCCGAGACCGAAAAGGATTTGGAATGGGTGTACAGCCTGTTTCCCCGGCTGAAAGAGCGCAGCTGGCAGAGTGCAGGCACCCTCTCTGGCGGTGAGCAGCAGATGCTGGCAGTGGGTCGTGCCCTGATGAGCAAACCCAAGCTGCTGATGCTGGACGAGCCGAGCCTTGGTCTTGCTCCCATCGTCGTGCGGGAGATTTTTGACATCATCCGCACCGTGAATCAGCAGGGCATTACAGTACTATTGAACGAGCAGAACGCCAACATGGCACTGAAGGTTGCGGACTATGCCTATGTTCTGGAAACAGGCAACCTGACCCTCTCTGGCACCGGAGCTGAACTGCTGGCAAATGAGCAAGTCAAGGCAGCTTATCTGGGTCGGAAGCGCGCCGATTAAATTTTTTCACAAAAGCATTTTCACAAGTCTTGCTATCACCACTTTACCGCAATAAATTTTGCAA
>DCCL01000230.1:0-143 GCA_002313795.1 Faecalibacterium prausnitzii | reverse complement strand
GGGCTTTCATTGCTGCGCAAACGTGGACTTTGTGGATTGATTTCATCCACAAGATGTGGTCGTGTTCATTTTGAGCACTGCCTCACCGTGGATTATCCCTGAAAGATTTACCGCCCCGCAACACACCCGATTCATTTTGCCGC
>DCCL01000225.1:2747-4371 GCA_002313795.1 Faecalibacterium prausnitzii | reverse complement strand
TTGCAATCCGTCAGGATTGCTGCAGAAAATCGCCTTGGCTGGGTGCAAAAATTCTCGTCGTCCGGCGCACTCTGCTTACGAAGACAGCTTCTTAATGGGGAACGTCAATGGCGTCCCCGGGGAGCTGCCGTAGAGACAGAGCTTACCCATAAGGATCATACAGGTCATATTCTTCGGCTTCGGCGTGCTTCTCGTTCAGCACGGCGATGGCCTGTTCCAGCTCGCTCTGAGAACAGCCGCTCTCGCTCACCAGCGCCCGCACGGCCTGGGCCAGGTCGCCGCCGAACACGGTGTCCAGCCGCTGACGCATGGTCCAGACGCCGTAGGCCCGGTGGGTGACGGTGGGGGAGTAGAGGTTGCGATTCTGGTCTTTGGTGCAGGTGACCCAGCCTTTCTTTTCCAGCCGATAGAGAAAATTGAGCACGGTGGCCGGTGCCCAGCCTTTCTGAGCCAGTTTTGCTCCGATGTCCCGCCGGGAGGCGGGCGGTTTGCAGTCCCACAGAGCCAGAAGCACCTGCTCTTCTGCCGGGGAAAGGGGCTGCATCCTGTCCGGAATGCCATACATGATGGCGTCTCCCTCCTTTTCTGCGCAAATATGCTTTTACATTTGTCTTAGATATGGCTATTATACCAGAAACAGCTCAAGGTGGCAAGGGCCGGAAACCCAGTGTTCATGCGGGTATCAGAGACATATTTTACAGACGTCTCTGAAAATGTCTCTGATACGCGCACATTTGTGCGCTTCGTGCTCCACGCTCTGCTTTTCCGGGTCATCTTTGTGCAAAGATGCTCTTGTTTTGTACCCCCAAAAACCATTATACTACGGACAAATCCAGAGCACAACGCCGTGAGGGCGTTCATCAGATACAGGAAAAGGAGAGTGCAAGTCATGGCACGAGTTTATAATTTCAGCGCAGGTCCCAGCATGCTTCCCGAAAAGGTGCTCCGTCAGGCTCAGGCAGAGCTGCTGGAGTATGGCGACAGCGGCCAGAGCGTGATGGAGATGAGCCACCGCAGCAAGTGGTTCGATGCCATTATCACCGACACAGAGACTGCTCTGCGCCGGGTGATGAATATCCCGGATAATTATAAGGTCGGCTTCTTCCAGGGCGGTGCCACCCAGCAGTTTGCCATGGTGCCCCTGAACTTTATGACCACCGGCAAGGCGGATTACATCGTCACCGGTAACTTCTCCAATCTGGCAGCAAAGGAAGCGGCCAAGTTCGGTGAGGCAAAGATCATGGCATCCAGCAAGGATAAGAACTTCACCTATATCCCCGATGTGAACGCCATCGACTACGACAAGGACGCCAGCTACATCCACATCTGCCAGAACAACACCATCTTCGGCACCCAGTACGTGGAAGTGCCTCAGGTGGAGGGTGTGCCGCTGGTGGCAGATATGAGCTCCATGATCCTCTCCAAGCCCGTGGATGTGAACAAGTACGGCTGCATCTACTTCGGCGTCCAGAAGAATGTCGCCCCCGCTGGTATGGCCATCGCCATCATCCGGGATGACCTGCTGGGCCATGCTGCTGACAATGTGCCCACCATGATGAATTACACCACCCTGCTGGCCAAGAACAGCATGTACAATACGCCTCCCTGCTGGTGCATCTACATG
>DCCL01000225.1:0-2657 GCA_002313795.1 Faecalibacterium prausnitzii | reverse complement strand
ATGCAGAAGATCAACGAGGCCAAGGCAAAAGTGCTGTATGATTACCTCGACAGTCAGGACTTCTTCCACAATCCGGTGGAGCACCGCTACCGCAGCACCATGAACGTTACCTTCACCAGCCCCAACGCCGACATGGACAAAAAGTTCTGCGCCGAGGCCGCAGATGCCGGTTTCGTCAACCTGAAAGGCCACCGTCTCGTGGGCGGTATGCGTGCCTCCATCTACAATGCAATGCCGCCGGAAGGCGTTGACAAGCTGGTGGATTTCATGGAGAAATTCCGCAAAGCCAATGCGTAACGTTTTTGTGTATAGGAGATAGGAAAGTATGTTCACCATCAAAACCCTCAATGCCATCAGCCCGGTGGGTCTGGCAAAGCTGAATAAGAACCAGTTCGACGTCTCGGTGGACGCTGATTCCCCCGACGGTATCCTTGTCCGCAGTGCTGACCTGCTGAATACCACCTTCAACGACAACCTGCTGGCCATCGCCCGCGCCGGTGCCGGTGTCAATAATATCCCGCTGGACCGCTGCAGCGAGCAGGGCATCGTCGTCTTCAATACCCCCGGTGCCAATGCAAACGCCGTGGCTGAGCTGGTCATCGGTATGCTCATCGCAGGCAGCCGTAATGTGCCCGCTGCCGCTCAGTGGACTCAGGGCCTTGCAGGCGACCCCGCCATGGCAAAGAGCGTGGAAAAGGGCAAGAAGCAGTTCGTGGGCAACGAGATCAAGGGCAAGACCCTCGGCGTCATCGGTCTGGGCGCCATCGGCTCCCGGGTGGCGAACTGTGCCATCGAGCTGGGCATGGAGGTCTACGGCTACGACCCCTATATCTCCATCGATGCCGCATGGAATCTGAGCAGTCAGGTGCACCATTGCGTCAACCTGAACGATATGCTGCCCCTCTGCGACTACATCACCATCCATGTGCCCTACCTGCCCACCACCAAGGACACCATCAACACCCAGACTCTGGCCCTCTGCAAGGACGGCGTGAAGATCCTGAATTACGCCCGCGGTGAGCTGGTGAACACCAACGCTCTGCTGGAAGCCATGGATACCGGTAAGGTCTCCGGCTATATGACCGACTTCCCCAGCGAGGCGATCCTGGGCCGTCCGGGCATCATCTGCACGCCGCATCTGGGCGCATCGACCCCCGAAGCCGAGGACAACTGCGCCGTCATGGCCGCACAGGAGATCAGCGACTACCTCAAGAATGGCAACATTACTCACTCGGTGAATATGCCGGAGGTGCGTCAGCCCCGGGCAGGCGGCAAGCGCATCTGCATCATCCATAAGAATGAGCCGGGCATGATCAGCCAGATCACCGCCCTGACCACTGAGGCCGGGCTGAACATCGAGAACATGGTGAACAAGAGCAAGAAGAATATGGCTTACACCATGCTGGACGCCACCGGTGCCGTGAACGCAGCACTGGCCGAAAAGCTCTCGGCTATCCCCGCTGTCATCCGGGTGCGCATCCTGTAAACATCATATGAGAACAAAGGCCGCTGTCCGGAAGGGCAGCGGCCTTTTTGTGCGGCAGAAGACGAAATCAGGTCATTGACCGCAGGGCAGATTTGCGGTAAAATCATACTGGCAGGACTTTGTGCAAAAAGCTGACGTCCGGCCGCAAAATCATGAGATAAAACAGGAGGTTTGTCCATATGAAGGCCAAAAGAATGCTCTCGCTGCTTCTGACAGCAGCCCTCATGCTGGGCATGATGGCTCCGGCATTTGCCGCAGGAGCAGAGACAAAACTGCCTCAGCCGCCGCAGGCCCAGGCGGAGGAGACCAACGACGTGGTCTCTATCCGGCTGCAGGCCACCGGTAAGCTGGTCTATGGCTCCCCGTTCGAGCTGTCGGTGATCACCCGCCCGGCAGACGCACAGTATATCGGCGTGGTGATGGGCGTCCGGGGCGAGGCCAAGGGCTTTGTGACCCTTGTGCTCTCCGATAAGCTCCGCACCCTGCTCAAGATGATCCCGCTGCCCCGCAAGATGTCTGCGACGCCGGACCAGAAAGAGGAGTTCAACGTCTACGCCTACATCAAGCAGCTCATCGACGGCAACGACGTCAGCGTGCTGCTGAGCGTGGCCGATGAGGTGGTCAAGGTGATGGACACCCTCAAGTTCTACATCCCCACCCTGAAGGATGTCTCGGCGGGCCTGAAACTCTCGCTGGAGATGATCCGCCGCTACCTGCCCGAGGGCGTGTTCAGCCGCATCTATGTGGATGAGCAGCCTGTGGATGCAGGCAGCTACGTCGGCGGTGCCGTGGCACTGGAATCCGGCGACCTGAACAGCGCAGGCATGGCGATGTTCACCATCAAGCCCAAGACGGAGAATGTCCGCCTCTACTGGGCACAGGAGCTGCCGGCCAGTATGACCCTGGAAGAGGCGCAGGCTGTGAACGCCAGCGCAGTGCTGGAATCCGATGGCGCCGTGGTGGAGAATGGAAAGGTGAGCTACACCTATAAGAAGAAGGGCCTGTTCAGCGGCAAGTCCTCCGAGTTCCCCACCGAGCCGGGCACCTATACCCAGACCGCACAGGTCAGCGGCAACTATTCCTGCGATAAGATCACCCGCACCATCATCATCATCAGCTGAGCAAATCAAAAAGCAAAGCGAGGGGGCTGTTGCAAAATGGTGCAACATGG
>DCCL01000284.1:6517-6817 GCA_002313795.1 Faecalibacterium prausnitzii | reverse complement strand
TGGTGAAAGAGCTTTTGGAAAACGCCATCGACGCAGGCTCGACTCAGATCACCGTCTCCATTGAGTCGGGTGGCGTCCGGCTCATTGAGATCAGCGACAACGGCAGCGGCATTGAAGCAAAATATATCCCTACAGCTTTTGTGCGCCACGCCACCAGCAAGATACGGACCGAAGAGGATCTCGTCAGCATCCATACGCTGGGATTCCGCGGCGAAGCACTGGCTTCCATTGCCAGCGTGGCCCGGGTGGAGCTGCTGACCCGCACCGAGAGCGACGACTGTGCTTCACTCTACCGCATCG
>DCCL01000284.1:6070-6482 GCA_002313795.1 Faecalibacterium prausnitzii | reverse complement strand
GCGGGGAAGAGCAGCCCATCGAGCCCGGGGCCCGGGGCGTGGGCACGACCATCCGGGTGAGCGACCTCTTTTTCAACACTCCCGCCCGGATGAAGTTCCTCAAGAAAGATTCCAGCGAAGGCACCTTTGTGGCCGACATCGTAGGCCATGTGGCCCTCAGCCATCCTGAGATCAGTTTCAAGTTCGTCCGGGAGGGCAAGCTGCAATATGTCACCCCCGGTGACGGCCAGCTCCGCAGTGCGGCCTATGCTGTGCTGGGCCGGGAGTTCAGCCGTGATCTCATCGAGGTGGACAACCGTGAGGGCGTCTACCGGGTGTGGGGCCTCATCACCCAGCCCCGCAGCTGCCGCGCCAGCCGGAGCATGCAGTATTTCTACATCAATGGCCGTTATGTCCGCAACCGCACCATGAT
>DCCL01000284.1:0-5953 GCA_002313795.1 Faecalibacterium prausnitzii | reverse complement strand
AACGTCCACCCGGCCAAGACGGAAGTCCGCTTTGCCCGGGAAAACGACATTTTCGACCTTGTGTACCACGCCGTCAAGCTGGCCCTGAGCCAGCCTGGCACAGGGGAGAGACAGTTTGCCTTCGAAAACGAAAAAGCAAATGATGCATCCAAGAATCCAGAAACAAATGACATTTCGACGGAAAGTCCTGTAAAGAAAAACAACTTTACAGGACTTTCCGCGGTGATCTCGGGCCAGGCAGAGCCGGGAAGCCTGCCCCATCCGGCGGAAAAGGCAGAGCGTCCGGCCGGGAAGCCCGCACCTGCGGCAAAGAGGATGCCGCCGCCCTCTGCAGCGGAACAGGACATCCTCCCGCTGTCGGTCTCCGGCCCTGATGCGGCAGAGAAAACGCCGGAGCACACATGGACAACAGTTGCAGCGTCGGAGCCGCTTCCCATGAATGCTGCGCTCCACAGCCCGGAGCCGCCTGCACCCGAAACGATGGGCCCCCGTTGGAACCGTCCGCTGGACACGCCCGGCTTCAAAGCGGCATCCAGCGAATCCCGGTTGGATGTGGAGCCTGACTGTGACCTGCCGGAGCCGGAACAGGATCACATGGCGGCATGGGAGCCTGCCCCGCCGAAGCGGGAAGAGGACGCTGTACCTTCTGCACCTGTACCGGAAAAACCGGAACAGGCAGCAGCACCCGCTTCTCCTGAACAGCTGGGCTTTGACATCCAGACAGGCCCGGAGCCCCTGCGGTATGTGGGGGAGATCTTCCGCACCTATATCCTCGCAGAGCGGGGAGATGAGATCTGCATCATCGACAAGCACGCCGCCCATGAGCGCCAGCTTTTTGAGAAGCTTGCTGCCCACTATGGCGATGTGCCCAGCCAGCTTCTGCTGGAACCGCTGGTGGTAGAACTCTCCGCAGAAGAAAAGACGGCTCTGCTGGCCAACCTCGACCTGCTGGAAAGTGCGGGCCTCGAGATCAGCGATTTTGGCGGCAGCTCCGTCTGCCTCAGCGCAGTGCCTGCGGATGTGGAGCAGAGCAGCGCCGAAGACCTGCTGGTGGAGCTGGCCGACAAGCTGGCCCACGGCAGCCGGGATGCGCTGAATGAGCGGACGGAGTGGGTGCTCCATTCCATCTCCTGCCGCGCCGCCATCAAGGCAGGCGACCATACCTCTCCGCAGGAGCTGATGGCACTGGCCGAGAAGATCCTCTCGGGCGAAGTGCCGCCCTTCTGCCCCCATGGACGTCCCTGTGTCCTCAAACTGACCCGAAAGGAGCTGGAAAAGCAGTTTGGCCGAATCGTTTGAGATGAAAAAGCATCCGGTGCTGGCCGTTGTGGGCCCCACTGCCACCGGCAAAACGGCGCTTGGCGTCGCGCTGGCCGAGAAGTTTGGCGGCGAAGTCGTCAGTGCAGATTCCATGCAGATCTATAAAGGTCTCGATGTGGGCACCGCCAAGGTCACACCTGAGGAGACCCACGGCATCCCGCACCACGCAGTGGATATCCTGAACCCCGAAGAGCCCTTCAGTGTGGCGGATTTCACTGCACTGGCCGGAAAGCTGGAAACGGATATTTCTGCCCGGGGGCATCTGCCTATTTTAGTGGGCGGCACCGGGCTCTATGTCCAGAGCTTTTTATATGGTGTCCGGTTCACGGCAGAGAAGACGCCTGCGGGTCTCCGGGAGCAGCTGGCGGCGGAGATGGCAGAAAAAGGCCCCGAAGCCATGTATCGGGAACTGCAGCAGGCCGACCCGGAAGCTGCTGCTGCCATCCACCCCAACAATCAGGTGCGGGTGCTGCGGGCACTGGAACACTACCGTGCCACCGGAAAACGGCTGAGCGAGCAGAAAGCCCAGTCTCTTCCGCCGGAGAGGCCCTACCGCTCCCTGATTCTGGGGCTGGATTTTCCGGAACGTGCCCAGCTCTACCGCCGCATCGACCTGCGGGTAGACAAAATGATGGATGCGGGTCTGCTGGACGAAGCAAAGCTGGTCTACGACCACCGCGAGGAGTACCGCACGGCGGCGCAGGCCATTGGTTATAAGGAATTTTTTCCCTATTTCGAGGGTGCCGCGCCGCTGGATGCCTGTACCGATAAACTCAAGCAGGCGTCCCGCAACTACGCAAAACGCCAGCTGACCTGGTTCCGCCATATGGATGGTGCGGTCTGGCTGGATGCTTCCGCACCGGATACGGCGGCCCGGGCTTTCCGACTGACTGAAGAATTTTTAGCGAAAGGGTGACCTTTTATGAACGAGACTCCGCGCACCGGTGCACCGAATCTGCTGGGAAAGCTGGCAGGTGGGGTCATCGCCATCATCGTGCTGGCGGGTGTGTATGTGGGGTATCAGGCGCTTCAGGTGCTTTTCCCACCTAACACCTATGAAACTGCTCTCCTTGCCACCGTGTCCGACACGGTGAGCGCCGATGGCGTGCTGCTGTTTGATGAGGTCTATGTGCCGGGCAGCGGTACACTGGGCTATCTCGCCGCCGACGGCGAGCGCGTCTCGGCGGGGGCAGCTGTGGCGGAGATCTACAGCAGCGCAGAGCAGGCGGCACTCCGTCAGCAGCTCACCAGCCTGAACGAACAGATCGACCTGCTGCAGCGCTCTCAGAACACCACGGCCACCCAGCTGGATTCCCTGAAAAAAGAGCGTGCATCTGCGCTTTATGACCTGATGGATGCACTGGACAGCTCTTCGTACGATGAGGACGAACAGTGGGAAGAGGATTATATCCTCGCGCAGAACAAGCTCTGGGTCATTACCGGTGAGGTATCGGATTTTTCTGCTCAGATCGCTGCTCTGACCGACCAGTCGGCACAGGTGCAGGCGCAGCTGGGCAGCCCCAGCCAGATCACGGCCCCCGAGACGGGTTACTTCATCCGCAGCTCGGCCACAGGCCGGCTCAATGCCGGGGCAGATGATATCCTTGCCCTGAACGCCACCGATCTACAGGCTTATCTCAATTCCGACCCGGTCCTGCCGCTGGACGGCTGCGCCGGCAAGCTTGTGTCCGGATTCACCTGGAGATATGTGGGCATCTGCTCGGCCAAAGAGGGAGAAAAACTGCTGGGCAGCAATGGCAGGCCTCTCACCCAGTCGGTGAAGATCAAATTCCCCGGCCAGATGGAAACACCTCTCAAGGCCAAGGTCTCGGAGGTCTCCATCGACGAGGCCAGCGGCCTGACCCGCTTTGTGCTCACCTGCGAGATCATCGACGGCGATGTGCTCCGGCTCAACCGGGCCAGTGCCCAGATCATCCTGGGGGAGACCACCGGCCTGCGCATCCCCTCGGAAGCCATCCATTACCTCAAAGAGGATGGCACCGAGTCGGAGACCGAGGGTGAAAACTACATCCCGGGCGTCTATGTCAAGTACGGCAACCTCGCCCGCTTCTGCAAGATCGACCCGGTGGACAATGACCACCCGCTGGTGACGGACGGCGACTACCGCATCGTCATGCCGGAAAGCTCTAATAAGGAAAAAACCATCAGCGAGGTGCGCCTGTATGATGAGGTCATCGTTTCCGGACAAAATTTGTATGATGGAAAGCTTTTATAGTTATTGACATCTGGTGCAAAAAATCAGATAATAGAAAAAGCTATTAGCAGCCCTTTCCTGCAAAGGGCTGTCAGGCAGCGCAAGCTGCCCGAATGAAAGGAGCAAGTTTCTATGTCTTTTGTGGACAGCCTGAAAAAAGGACTTTTCGGCAGTGAGGATGATTACGACGATCAGTACATGGACGACGGCCCCCAGATGGTGAACAACAACAGCGGTATGGGTGCAGCCGGTGACGACGGCGCAGAAGAGCCCGATGGCGGTGCGGCCCCGTCCAAGCGGAGCGGCAAGGTGGTCAACATCAACACCACCACCCAGATCAAAGTCGTTCTGGTCAAGCCTGAGAACTTTGAAGAGGCCAGCACCATTGCAGACCACCTGAACAACAAGCGCACCGTCGTGCTGAATCTGGAGTCTACCAACAAAGAGGTCTCCCGCCGTCTGGTGGACTTCCTCTCCGGTGTGGCCTATGCCAACAACGGCCAGATCAAGCGGGTCGCCAACAGCACCTTTATCATCACTCCCTACAATGTCGATATCATGGGGGATGACCTGATGGACGAGCTGCAGAGCAATGGCGCGTTCTATTGATACAAAGTCCGGCACCGTGCGGGGCTTTGTCCCTGCGCAGAATGACGAAGAGCGCTTTCTGATGCGCCACGTGGAAGACCTTGTTCGCACTGCCTTTGGCTGGGAAATCCCCCGCTACTCGGCATTTCTCAGCGACAGGGAACAGCAGCTGGCACAGGCGGCACTCAATCGCGCCGGCGCACCGGAAGATGCCTGCCATTTTGAGGGCGGCTGGTCGGATGCTGAGCGCAGGGTGCTCTGTCTGGAACCGGAAGGCTGTTACTCCGCAAACCCCATCCGCTGTGTCCGGCTCTGCTGCCGGGCGCTGGCCGGGGCGCAGCTGCCTGCCCATAAAGACTATCTGGGAAGCCTCATGGGGCTGGAGCTCCGCCGCGAGGCGCTGGGAGATATCGTCCTGCCGCCGGAGGAAGAGGGAACAGCCTATGTCTTTGCGCTGGAACCGGCGGCTGACCTGATCTGTCAGGAGCTGCGCAGCGTGGGCCGCACCGATGTGACCACCCAGCTGCTGGCTTTGGATGAGGTGCCGGAGTTTGCACAGGCAGAGCGCCGTTTCCAGACCGCAACGGTCTCGTCGCTTCGTCTGGATGCAGTGCTTGCCGCCATGCTGCGGTGCAGCCGGGGTATGGCCGCAGAACTTGTGGCTGCCGGGCGGGTGGAGATCAACCATCTGCCTGTTTCCAGCGCCCATGCGCCGGTATATGAGGACGATGTGTTCACCGTGCGCGGCAAAGGACGCTACCGTTTGACTGCTCTACCGGGTAAGAGCAAAAAAGACCGACAGATCATTGAGTTCTTTCAGTACTGACAGAACTATAACGTTTGGATAAAATGGAGGAGACCACTATGCTGACACCGCAGGATGTGCGCGCTGTCCAATTCGAAAAAAACCTCCGCGGCTACCGCACCGAGGATGTTGACCGCTTTCTGGATAAAATCGAGGAGCAGCTGGAGCAGGACGAACAACAGATGGAAGCCTTGCGCAAGCAGGTCGCTGACCTGACCGCTGAGAACGAGAAGCTCCACCATGAGATGCAGGGCTATGAAGCCGACGGCGATATGCTCAAGAGCGCCCTCATCAATGCACAGCGGATGGGCGAGAATGTCATCCGCGAGGCAAACCAGAAGGCTGAGGATATCCTGCACCGTGCAAATCTGCGGGGTGATGATATCATCCGGGATGCCAATGAGCTGCTGCAGAAAGCCAGTGACCGCGCGGATGAGATCATCAGCGAAGCCAACGACAAGAAGCTGGCCGAGGAGCGCGAGTACGACCGTGTTCGTCTGGAAGTCACCCGCTTCAAGTCCGATGTGCTCAACCTTTACCGCACCCACGTGGAATCCCTGAGCCGCCTGCCGGAGTTCCAGAAGGAAGAAACGCCGGATCAGACTGCCGGTGAGGCAGAGCTTGCCGCGGACGAGCCGAAAACGGATGCNNGACGGTGCAGAGAAGCCCGATACGGATGCTGCCGAAGCACCGCAGACCGATACCGCACCGGAACAGCCTGAGGCACCGAAGGCAGAAACTGCCGCAGAGCCGGAGACGGCAGATGCTGCAGAAGATAAAAAGAGCAGTGAGGATTTCTGGGCAAAGGATGAGTCTCAGCTCAAGCTGGACCCGCCCCCGATGGACCCTGCATCTGCTGCCCTTCAGGGTGTGAACTTCAGCGAATAAACCAGCATCGACAGCAGAATGCCGCCATAGACGGCAGTGCTGTTTTCGATAAATAAAAAGCGCATTCCTGCGCTGTTTGCGATTGCGAAAAGAATAGAGGAGAGTGTAAACCAGTGGCTAAGAATAAGTCTCAGTAC
>DCCL01000045.1 GCA_002313795.1 Faecalibacterium prausnitzii | reverse complement strand
GAGAAGGCGCTGAAATAGGAGGACACCATGACCCACGCAGAAGTCAAAGCAATGGTGGAGGAAATGGGGCTGCCCTATGCGTATGACCATTTCGCAGAGGGAGAGAGCCCTGACCCGCCATTCATCTGTTTCCTGTATCCGAAAGCTGAGAACTTTGGTGCGGACGGCATTGTGTATCACTGTTTCAACCGGCTGGACATTGAGGTCTACACCGACTACAAAGACCCGGATATGAAAGCAGCAATCGAAGAAGTCCTGACCACCCACGAGCTTTTCTATAAAAAGAGCGAGGTGTGGATCGAGACGGAAAAGATGTATGAAGTCCTGTATGAGCTGAGCGTTTGAGCCAGCCGCAGGGCTGTTTTTTATGGAGGAGAAGCAATGAGCAAGAAAAGCAACAAGGTCAAGTATGGCCTGAAAAACTGCCATTACGCCAAGGCAACCTTTGATGAAGACGGCAGTGTCACTTATGAGAAGCCGATCCATATCCCCGGCGCTGTCAGCCTGTCGCTGGATGCCAACGGCGATATTGAGCCGTTCTATGCGGACAACATTGCCTACTATGTCGTGAATAACAATTCGGGCTATGAAGGGGACCTCGAAATCGCCCTGATTCCGGAGAGCTTCCTCACGGACATCATGCACGAGGAGCTGGATGGCAACGGAGTGCTTGCTGAGAATGCCAACGCAGAACTGGAGCATTTCGCGTTTCTGTTCGAGTTCGATGGTGACCAGCGCCACATCCGTCATGTCATGTACAACTGTGTGGCGAGCCGTCCGAGCATCGAGGGCGACACCAACGAGGACAGCAAGGAGGTCAAGACCGATACCCTGACCCTGCAGGCAACCCCTCTGGCAAACGGTTATGTCAAGGCCAAGACCGGCACCAACACCAGCGATGATGTCTACAACAAGTGGTACGAAAAGGTCTATGAGCCGCAGGCGGAAGCCGCCAGCGTGACCGACCCGGTGGATAGTGAACCCCAGGGCTGATGAAACTGAGGCAGAGTTTCGGCTCTGTCTCCTACATTATTATAATAGAGGAGATTTTCAGTATGAAAAAGCATCGTGTATTTTCCCTGTTCGCAGTCATCTTTGTGGCTTTCCTGCTGTTCCAGTCTGTGACCATCGTCCCGACCGGCTACACCGGCGTGAAGACCAGCTTCGGCCAGATTCAGGAGACCACCATCCAGAGTGGCAAGCTCAACTTCACCATTCCCTTTGTCCAGAGCATCCACACCGTCAACAATAAGCAGCAGGACAAGCACATCGAAGCACAGATCTGGGGCGAAGCCTCAGACAAGACTCCGGTGTATGCCGCAGATGTCATCGTGACCTATCAGGTACTCCCGGAAAAGAGCGCATGGCTGTATGCCAATGTGTCCGACATCAAGAACCTGCTGGGTGATGAGCTGATGGCATCCGCTGTGAAGTCTGCCATGTCGGAACTGGGTCCCGAAGGGGTCACCAACCGCACTAAAATCGAGCCGCTGGCACAGCAGAAGCTGGAGGAGTCCCTGAATCAGAAGTATGGCGAGGGTGCTGTGTTTATCAATAAGGTAGTCATCAATGACATGGACTTCGAGGAAGCATACAACGCCGCCATCCAGCAGAAGTCTATTGCCCAGCAGAACGCCGCAAAGCAGAAGTTCGAGAATGAAGCCGCGATTGCCAAGGCCGAAGCCGACAAGCAGGTGGCGATCACCAATGCCGAAGCGGAGGCACAGAAGACTTCCATTGCCGCAGATGCACAGGCCAAGGCAAACCGCAAGATCGCGGAGAGCCTGTCTGATACCCTGATTGAGTATCAGAAGATTCAGAAGTGGGACGGCAAGCTGCCTACCGTCAGCGGAGGTAATGCGCTGGTCAGCATCGATCCGGCAGAGTAAAAAATATTCAAACTGAGGGCAGGGCAGGGGCTCTGCCCTTTCTACATGAAATGGAGGATATGATTTATGGCTATTACGAAGAAAATCGAGATCGATGGTCAGCAGGTGGATTTCCGTGCCAGCGCAGCTGTTCCGCGTCTGTACCGTATCAAATTTGGCCGCGACATTTATCGTGACCTTCGCCAGCTTGAATCCAGTGTGGGGGAGAACAGTGAGGATGCCTCCAATCTGGATATGTTCAGTCTGGAAATGTTCGAGGATCTGGCTTGGATCATGGCGAAGCACGCCCATGAAGCACGCCCATCCCGATCAGGTGCCGGACACGCCGGATGAATGGCTGGAGAACTTCAACACCTTCTCCATCTACCAGATCCTGCCTCAGCTGATCGAGCTGTGGGGACTGAATGTCCAGACGGAGGTAGAGGCAAGAAAAAACCTCGCAAAAGTGAGCGGGTAATGACCACCCCGCTCTTTATGCTGCGCTGTGTGGAGCTCGGTATCAGCATAGCCGACCTCGACTTGCTGACCATCGGGTTGGTCAATGACATGTTCACGGAGCGGCAGAACGACGAGTATCCGTATCGAGAGCTGGCATCGCAGGCCGACTTTGACCGGTTCTGACTAAACTATCGTGCTTATATTGATTGCGAAATAAGCACGATAGTTTGTGAGGGCAAAGAAAAATCCCCCAGCCGTGCACAGCTGGGGGAGAAAGAAGGTGGCCCAAAGGTCATCTTCCCAGTCTCAGACCTCGCAAGGTTACCGAAACCTAATCGCTATTGATTATAGCCGATTGAGCGTAGATAGTCAACCGGGCATTTCATGCAGAAGCGGGGTCGGTTGTAGGATTACAATAGATGTGT
>DCCL01000275.1 GCA_002313795.1 Faecalibacterium prausnitzii | reverse complement strand
AGAGGGGGGAGTCGAAACACCCCCCCTCTCGTCCTCTGGCCCGCGGAGCGATCAGCAACTTTACGAAAAATAAAACTTCACCCCCGCCACAAGCGGGCGTACCCGTGCCCCTTACAAAAATCCACCTTGCGTAATAAGAAACTTCCTTCAACCCAAGCAAATACCTTCTCTCCCCACACACAAAAAAGAAAAGCACCTGCCCCTGCGCAGATGCTTTTCCTCAAACTCTCGTAACTTTTAGCTTTATAAATAATACGTCAGCGCATCCTGCATACTGCGCAGGATATGCTTTTCCATCTCGCACCGCGCCGCCTGCCCGTCCCGGGCCTCCAGCGCTGCAAATATCTTCTTGTGCTCCCCATGGGAGTTGAGGGCATAATCCAGCTCGCTCATGTCCACACCGATGGAAAGGCCATTCCACAGCTCCGAGAGCATCTTCTGCATCTTCTCGTTGCCGGAGGCTTCCCATATCTCAAAATGGAACGACTGGTTGTAGTCGGCATACTTCCCTGCCTGCCGGTGGGAAAGTGCCTCTTCTGCCGTATTCAGGCAGTTCCTGATTTTGGAAAGGTCTGCATCATTCTCACAGCAGAGCATACAGGCCGCACCTTCCAGTGCTGCGCGGAGCTGATAGTGTTCCCGGATGGTCTTTTCCGTCACGCCCAGCACGATGGCGCACTTATTCTGCTTCACTTCCAGCAGACCATCCCGGGCCAGGATCTGGAACGCCTCCCGCACCGGCGTCACCGAGACACCCAGCTCCTGGGCCGTATTTTCCAGCGTCAGTTCCGCTCCCTCCGGGATACTCTTGGAAATGATGGCTTTCCGCAGGGCAGACGCCACCCGCTCACGGGCGGGCAGAAGTTTGATCGGTTTCAGTCCCAGCATATTGACTCCTTACACTCAAGATCAGCTGCAATAACTCCTCTTCGTATCTGCGCCACGCTTCCGGCACCTCCGGCGAACCCTGCCGGTCCAGCATCAGCAGATGGGGCAGACGGTCACTCACCGGCTCAGGCCGGGCCTTGACCGCAAACGCCACCACCGTCTCCTGAATGCTTTCCAGCAGCTTGCGGTGGAGGTCATAGGGCAGGGCGCTCCGGAGGGTGCGGTGCTGCAGCATCTCCCCGCCTGCCAGGGCGGCGTCCGGCGGCAGGCAGCGCATGGCCTGACGTTCCAACTGTGCTCCCAGCGCCAGAACCTGCCGCAGGGTGTCCTCGTTCAGGTCAGCGGCCTTAACGTGGTTATTGGGCAGGCGGACGATGAGCCCCTGATACTCCAATATCATCAGAGCTTCCCGCACCGGCATCCGGGAGACGCCCAGACTCTCAGCCAGTTCATTCTGGGTCATTTCGGTGCCCGCCGGGATCTGCCCCGACAGGATGGCCTGCTGCAGTGCTTCCACCACGCCGCCATTCTTCTTCTGGATGCCGATATACTCCATGGGTGCCGCTCCTCCTGAATTTTTCTTCTTTTATATTGTATCCAATTTTGCAGCAGATTGCAAGAGCTGCCGCTCTTTGGGCAAAACAAAACCGGCCGCTCCCCTGCTCTTTTCCGGAGCAAAGAGGCGGCCAGTCCTAGTTTTTATTACTTTTCTACTTTTCCCTCGCCGTCCAGCGCTTCTTCCAGCGTGTGCCATGCCAGCACAGCGCACTTGACGCGGGCGGGAACATGGGCGATGCCCTGCAAAGCGGCGGCATCTTCCAGCTCATCCAGCTGCTCGGGGGTTATCTTGCCCTTGATCATATCGAAGTAAATGCCGATGAGGCGGCGGGCATCCTCCACGGTGCGGCCCTTCACAAGGTCTATCATCAGGGAAGCCGATGCCTGCGAGATGGCGCAGCCGCTGCCAATGAAACCGGCATCCTCGATCACGCCGTCCTTCACCCGCAGCTGCAGGGTGATGTCGTCGCCGCAGCTGGGGTTGACGCCCTCAAGGCTGTGGGTGGCATTTTCCACCGGGTGGCGGTTCTCCTTGCTGCGGCTGTTTTCGGTGATCACCTGGGTATACAGTTCATTCAGATTCATAAACCCATCACCTTTCGTACATTTTCCAGATTCTCCAGCAGGGCGTCCACATCTTCTTCGGTGTTGTAGACGGCTACGCTGGCGCGGCAGCAGGAGCCGATGCCAAGGAAGTCCATCAGGGGCTGTGCGCAGTGATGACCGGCACGGATGGCCACGCCGCCTGCATCCAGAATGGTAGCTACGTCGTGGGGATGGACATCCTGCACGTTGAAGGACACCACACCGAAGCGGTTGGCCGCTGTGGGGTCGCCGTAGACGGTGAGCCACGGCATCCCGGCCATACCCTTGAGCATCCGGTCCAGCAGAGCGTGCTCATGGGCCATCATGGCATCCCAGCCGATGTTGTCCATATAGTCCAGTGCAGCGGCAAAACCCACTTCACCGCCCACATTGCGGGTGCCGGCCTCGAACTTGCGGGGGCCTTCAGCCCAGGTGGCGCTGTGCTCATGGACGGTGCCTATCATGTCACCGCCGCTGAGGAAGGGCGGCATCTTGTCCAGCAGCTC
>DCCL01000135.1:934-2931 GCA_002313795.1 Faecalibacterium prausnitzii | reverse complement strand
AAGCTGTGGGCCGAGGGCAACAGCATCTATCTGGCCGGGTTAAACGAAGATGGCACTCACCACCAGACCAAGCATCTGCGAAAAGAGGATTATCTGCCCATTGGCTCTATTATCAACATGGATGGTCGGGAATTTCGGATTGATGGGGTGGACTTTGATAAGGGCAAAGTTTCCTTGCAGGATATGGCACTGGCTGATATGCGGATGCCGATTTTCCGGGAAGAACCGCTGTCTGTTGTCCGAGGGTTATACGAGCAACAGGGTGAGCCTACGCCCGATGAATCACTGGACAAGCTGCCCATTTCCGTAGAGGTCAACGGCGAATGGCAGACTTTCCCGGATGCAGCCGCCGCAGACGAAGCCCTGAACGCGGCTCCTACTCCTGAAGCGGCTGGAAACTTCCGCATCACGGACGATCATTTGGGCGAGGGCGGTGCAAAACAGAAATACGCCCGGAACATTGCAGCCATCCGCACCCTGTTCCAGTTGGATCAAGAGCATCGTGGAGCCACCGCCGAGGAGCAGGAAGTGCTTTCGCAGTATGTCGGCTGGGGCGGTCTGCCAGATGCTTTTGATGATAAAAAAGATGGCTGGGCAAAGGAATACACCGAACTGAAGGGGCTGCTCTCCGAGGAAGAATATTCCGCCGCCCGTGCCAGCACCCTGAATGCCCACTACACCAGCCCTACCGTGATCCATGCCATCTATGATGCAGTGGAGCGCATGGGTTTCCGCAGCGGAAACATTCTGGAGCCGAGCATGGGCGTGGGCAACTTCTTCGGTATGCTGCCAGACACCATGCAGGACAGCCGCCTGTACGGTGTAGAACTGGACAGCATCACAGGCCGCATCGCCCAAAAACTCTACCCGGAAGCCAGCATTAAAGTTGCCGGATTTGAAACCACTGACCGCCGCGATTTCTATGACCTTGCCGTGGGTAATGTTCCTTTTGGCCAGTACCGGGTAAACGACAAGGCATATAACAAGCTGGGATTTTCTATCCACAACTATTTCTTTGCAAAAGCCATCGACCAAGTGCGTCCGGGCGGCATCGTGGCCTTCGTCACCAGCCGCTACACGCTGGACAGCAAGGATTCTTCTGCCCGCAAGCACATTGCCGAACGTGCTGATCTGCTGGGGGCTATCCGCTTGCCGAACAATGCGTTCAAGGCCAATGCAGGAACGGAAGTCGTTTCGGACATTGTTTTCCTGCAAAAGCGTGACCGTCCTATCGACCATGAGCCGGACTGGGTGCAGCTTGGCAAAACGGAAGATGGTTTTGCCATCAACAGCTATTTTGTAGACCACCCAGAGATGGTGCTGGGTGAGCTGACTTCTGAAAGCACCCAGTATGGCCGTGAGGAATGCACCGTGCGCCCCATCGAGGGCGCAGTGCTGGCAGACCAGCTTGCAGAAGCTGTCCAGCATATTGAGGGACAGTATACAGAAGTCGAGGTCGAAACACCAGATATTGCGGATGCTGAAAATGAGCGGCACATTCTCCCGGCTGACCCGGATGTGAAGAATTTCTCTTACACGGTGGTTGACAATGAGGTGTATTACCGGGAAAATTCTGTTATGACACAGGTGGAGCTTTCCGATACCGCCAAAGGCCGTGTGACCGGGATGGTGAAACTGCGGCAAATCGTCAACGAATTGATCGACCAGCAGTTGAACGATTTTTCGGATGCCGACATCAAGGCAACGCAGGAAAAGCTGAACACCGCCTACGATGCTTTTACTGCCAAATACGGCTTGCTGAATGACCGCAAAAATGGCAGACTGTTTGAGCAGGATTCCTCTTACTATCTGCTGTGTTCTCTGGAAAATCTTGACGAGCAGGGGCAGCTCAAAAGCAAAGCGGCAATGTTCACCAAACGCACCATTCGCCCAGAACGCACCATCACCAGCGTGGATACCCCCACCGAAGCCCTTGCGGTGTCCATCGGAGAGCGTGGCCGGGTGGACTTGCCTTATATGGCAGAACTGCTCGGCAC
>DCCL01000135.1:0-911 GCA_002313795.1 Faecalibacterium prausnitzii | reverse complement strand
ACTCCCGGCGAGTATGGGCGCATCACCAGCGAACTGTCCGGCGTGATCTTCAAAGACCCCGGCACAGACCCCATCGACCCGGAAGCGGGTTGGCAAATGGCAGACGAATACCTGTCCGGCAATGTCCGGGCAAAGCTGCGCATGGCACAGCTTGCCGCCGAAACCAACCCGGAGTTTGCCGTCAACGTCACCGCGCTGAAAAAAGCGCAGCCGAAAGACCTTGAAGCGGCTGAAATTGACGTTCGGCTGGGTGCAACGTGGCTTTCCCCGGAGATTATTCAAAAGTTCATGGCAGAAACTTTCCAGATTCCCTATTATCTGCGTCATGCAGTCAAGGTGAAATATTCGCCCTATACCGCAGAATGGCGCATCGAGGGCAAGTCTGCCATGGGCAGAGGTGATATTACCTCCACCGAAACCTACGGCACATCCCGCGCCAACGCCTACAAGATTCTGGAAGATACGCTCAACCTGAAAGATGTGCGCATCTATGACACCATCGAAGATGAGGAGGGCAGACCGAAGCGCGTTCTGAACAAAACGGACACCATGCTGGCACAGCAGAAACAGCAGGTTATCAAGGACGCTTTTGCCAACTGGATTTGGAAAGACCCTCAGCGGCGTATTTCGCTGGTAAGGCAGTACAATGAACTGTTCAACAGCAGCAGACCGCGCGAATACGATGGTTCGCATATCCGCTTTGTCGGCATGAATCCGGAAATTTCGCTCCGGGAACACCAGCGCAACGCCATCGCTCATGTACTTTATGGCGGTAATACGTTGCTTGCACACGAAGTGGGCGCAGGCAAGACGTTTGAAATGGCGGCATCTGCGATGGAATCCAAGCGGCTTGGGTTATGCCAGAAATCACTGTTCGTGGTACCGAATCACCTGACGGAACAGTGGGCCAG
>DCCL01000043.1:2419-4021 GCA_002313795.1 Faecalibacterium prausnitzii | reverse complement strand
CAATCCCCTGCCCAACAGCTACCTCCGCTTTGGCTGCGACGAGGCCCCCCGCTACGTGAGCTGGAGCCGCCAGAACCGCAGCCAGCTGGTGCGCATCCCGCAGGTGAAGGGCGACAACTGCCGGATGGAGCTGCGCAGTCCCGACCCGGCCTGCAACCCCTATCTGGCCATCGGTCTGGTGCTGGCTGCCGGTCTGGACGGCATTGAGAACCGGATGGAGCTCTCCGCCCCCGTCAACCGGAACCTGTTCATCCCCGGCGAGGCTGCAGGGCTTGGTCTTGAGACCCTGCCCTCTTCGCTGGAAGAGGCCGTGGAGGTGGCCCGGAACAGCGAGTTCCTCCACAAGTTCCTGCCCGACGAGCTGAGCCGCCGCTACTATGCCGAGGCTCTGCGCCGGTGCGAGGCCCTGAAGAACGCTGCCGACTCTGACGAATACGAGCGCATCCACTACTTCAATGCCATCTGATCAGGGCCTGAGCGCCTGACACAGCTGGTGTAAGACGAAGGAAAAAGGAGTGAGCCAAAATGGGACGTGCCCTGATCGTAAGTGCCGGCGCAAGCTCCAACGAATATATCTCCGCACGCCTGACGGAGCTGGGCTATACGCGGCCCCTCATCGTCCCCAGTGCGGCAGAAGCCCGGCGGCGGATGCTGGAATCCGACTTTGAGCTTATCGTGGTCAACTCCCCCCTGCCGGATGAGTTCGGCCACGAGCTCTGCGCCACCGCCGTGGAAAAGACCGACGCTGGTGTAGTCTTTCTGGTAAAAGCGGCCGCTGCCGAACAGCTGCTGACCCCTCTGAGTGAAGAGGGCGTGCTGCTGGTGACAAAACCCTTCTCCAATACATTTTTCTTACAGGCCATCCACATGGCTGCCGCCAGCAACCACCGGCTGCAGACCCTGCGACAGGAGAACCTGCGGATGCAGGAAAAACTGGCGCAGGTGCGGCTGGTGAGCCGGGCCAAGTGCTGCCTCATCGAGCTGGGGCACATGACCGAGGCCGAGGCACACCGCTACATTGAAAAAACAGCCATGGACACCCGGCGCGACCGCGCCGATGTGGCGCAGGAGATACTGGACTCCTACGACCCCGCGCAGTGATCTCTTCAATGCGCTGCGCCCCCACAGGCGGGAAAAGTATATCGACCAACAACGCTTATCGAACTATTTTGGGATATATCAGAACAACAGAACCATAGAGGAGGATAAAACAATGGCAAAATTCATATTCGTGACCGGCGGCGTCGTTTCCGGACTGGGCAAAGGCATCACCGCAGCCTCTCTGGGCCGTCTGCTCAAGTGCCGCGGCCTGAAGGTGGCCAGCCAGAAGCTGGACCCCTACGTGAATGTTGACCCGGGCACCATGAGCCCCCTGCAGCACGGCGAGGTCTTTGTCACCGACGACGGCACCGAGACTGACCTGGACCTGGGCCACTATGAGCGCTTCATCGACGAGAACCTGAACAAGTATTCTAACCTGACCACCGGCAAGGTGTACTGGAACGTGCTGAACAAGGAGCGCGAGGGCGCTTACCTGGGTCAGACTGTCCAGATCATCCCCCACATCACCAACGAGATCAAGAGCTACATCTACAATCTGGC
>DCCL01000043.1:0-2313 GCA_002313795.1 Faecalibacterium prausnitzii | reverse complement strand
TTCCTGGAGGCCATCCGTCAGGTAGGTCTGGAGCAGGGCAAGGAGAACTGCTGCTTCATCCACGTGGTGCTGGTGCCCTACATCTCCGGCTCTGATGAGTACAAGTCCAAGCCTGCACAGCATTCCGTCAAGGAGCTGCAGGGCATGGGTGTCAGCCCCGACATCATCATCCTGCGTGCTGACGGCAATGTGGGCAGCGACATCCGCCGGAAGATCAGCACCTTCTGCAATGTGAAGCCCGAGTGCGTCATCGAGAACCTGACCATGCCCAGCCTGTACCAGTGCCCGCTGATGCTCCACACCGGCGGTCTGGACGATGTGGTGGTCAAACAGCTGCATCTGGATGTCCCTCCTGCCGACCTGACCGAGTGGAAAGAGATGCTGGCCCGCATCGCCACCCGCAGCAAGACCTGCACCATCGCACTGGTGGGCAAGTACGTCAAGCTGCATGACGCCTACCTCTCTGTCATGGAGAGCCTGTACCATGCCGGCTTTGAGAACGACAGCCAGGTGGAAATCAAGTGGGTGGAGAGTGAAGACCTCATCGACCAGGCCGCCTGCAAGCAGATCTTTGCGGATGTGGACGGCATCATCGTGCCTGGCGGCTTCGGCGACCGCGGCATCGAGGGCATGATCCAGGCCGCGCAGTATGCCCGGGAGAACAACGTGCCTTACTTCGGCATCTGCCTTGGTATGCAGATCATGGTGATGGAGTTCGCCCGCCATGTGCTGGGCTACGCTGATGCCAACTCCAGCGAGTTCACCCCCGAGGGCAAGCACAACGTCATCGACCTGATGGCCGACCAGCAGGGCAACATTCCCAAGGGCGGCACCATGCGTCTGGGCAAGTATCCCTGCACCGTAGCTCCCGGCACCAAGATGGCTGAGTGTTACGGCGAGGGCGAGATCTGGGAGCGCCATCGTCACCGCTATGAGTTCAACAACGCCTATCGTCAGGAGATGCAGGATGCCGGTCTGGTCATCTCGGGCACCAGCCCCGACGGCCGTCTGGTGGAGACCGTTGAGCTGCCGGGCCGCGAGTTCCATCTGGGCGCACAGTTCCACCCCGAGTTCAAGAGCCGCCCGAACCGCGCTCATCCCCTGTTCAAAGGCTTCATTGCCGCTGCTTTGAAGTTCCGTAAGGAGAAGATGGGGCACTGAACCGTCAGAGCATACCACCGGAGACAGGGAATTGCCGGACTGCCCAGCCGATGAGATACAGCGTATGCCTCCAGCTCCGGTATTTCCCGGCGAGCTAAAAAGCCGCTTCGCCGGAAAATCCCCTCGCGTCGGCGGATAACAGCATCAATTTCCACCATCCTACTGGCTGCGGCTCTACAACAAGATTCCACCTCAGCGGACACTTGCTCAGGGAACAACCGGCGTGCCTGAGCACCAGCCACCGGAGGCAGGGCGGAGGGCGGTTTCCTGCCAAGCGGCTCAATCGCAACCTTGTTTGCGATAGCTGGCAGGGAACTGCCGGACTGCCCGGCCGATAAGATGAGTCTCCTGTTCCTTTCTCTTCCCAAACCTTTAATTTTACAGCCAAAACAATAGCGCACCCGCTTTCCACAAAACTATGGAGAGCGGATGCGCTTTCTGTTATATTATAATAATATAATGTACGCCTTACTTGCGGGACTTGGTGTTCTTTTTGCGCGCTGCGGTCTTGCGGGTGGTCTTGGCAGGAGCCTTTGCCGGGGTCTTGGGAGCGGCTGTCTCGGCCTTGGCGGCGGGAGCAGCAGCTTCCTTGACTTCGGTCTTTGCCTCTGCCTTCACAGGCTCAGCCTTGGCCGTCTCTACGGCTTTTGCCTCAGGCTTGGTCTCCTTCTTTGCAGGTTCTGCTTTGACCGTCTCAGTGGGCTTTGCTGCTTTCTTTGCAGGCTCCGCCTTTACAGCCTCGGCAGGTTTTGCCTCGGGCTCTGCTGCGGCCTTGGGAGCTGCGGCCTTCTTGGCCGGAGCTTTGGTCTCGGGCTTCTCTGCCTTCTTCTCGGCGGGAGCTGCCTTTTTCTCAGCCTTGGGGGCGGTGTGCTTTGCCGGGTGATCCTTTACCTCGGAGATGGTCCACAGCTGGTCGTCACCGGGAGTCTCCTGCCAGATCTGGAGCACTGCGCCGTCAGCGGTGCCCATGCCGACGGTGTCGATGCACTTGCCGGCAGCCCACATGGAGCGCAGGCGGACCGTACCGGCGGGAGTCGGCTCGACCTTCCACATCTGGGAAGTGCCGCCCACATCCTCCCACAGGTGGAGCCAGGTGCCGTTGGCAGTGCCGGTCATCATCAGGTCGATGAGCTTGCCGGAAGCGCGGTTGCG
>DCCL01000212.1 GCA_002313795.1 Faecalibacterium prausnitzii | reverse complement strand
CTGGCGGCGGTCGTCGCTGCTGCGTTGCGGGGTGAGTGGAGTCCAGAGGATGAGAGGGGGAACTCGAAACACCCCTCTCGTCCTCTGGCCCGCGGAGCGAATAGCAACTTTACGCAAGTAGAAAACAAAATCCCCGCCACAGGCGGGAGAGGCCGTTTGCCTTACTACAAAGAAAGCCTCGCGCAGCAGAACCCTCTACCCCATCTTCGCTGCCATCACCGCCAGCACGATTTTCGGATTCACCTGCGCCGCCAGCCGCTGGATGGCCGCGTCGGCCAGAGAGATGGCTTTGCGGGCGGTGTCGCCGGTCACAGGGGCACCCGGACAGCCCCGCAGCCCGGCATCCGCTACGGCCCGGAAATCGGTCAGCAGCGCCGCTGCAGCGGCCTTATCTTTCTCATAACCCGCCAGCAGGACGGCGGCAGAATAGTTGTCATGGGCCGCAGCGGCCTTTGCCAGCGTCAGGGCCTTTTCCACCTGCTCCCGGCGGGCTTCGTCCTGCGCTACAGCCAGCACCGTGCCGATGTGGCCGTCGAACAGCTCACTGTAAAGCCGGGCCTGCTTTTTGTCCACCCCCTGCCCGATGCACCAGCGGGCGCACTCCTCGGGGCTGACCGGTGCCATCGCAAAACTGATGCAGCGGCTCCGGATGGTGGGCAGGACGCCGGCCAGCGAATCAGCCGTCAGCAGGAAGAGTACGCCTTCCGGCGGCTCCTCCATCACCTTCAGCAGGGCGTTGGCCGATTCCTCGTTCATCTTCTCTACATGGTAGAGCAGCACTGCGCGGCCCTCAGCGGAAAGGCTGGTGTTGAAAATTTCGGTGCGCATGGCCTTGACCTGGCTGACGAGATACCGCCCGCCTGCGCCCATGCCGGTGACGGAAATGGCCTCCCGCACCACACCGGTCTCCACCCGACCGCTGTCGCGGTCGCCTGCCTTGCCCACGGCGCGGCAGCATTCGCCCCGCAGAAGGGCCTCAGCGGGCGCGCCTCCGGCAGGGTAAAGATAGTCAGCCGCCACGCACCGGGCTGCGTAGCCCGCGCCCAGGCCCGTCTCACCCACCAGCAGGACGCTGTGGGTCAGGCGGCGGCTTTCCAGCATCAGGCGGACGCTCTCTTTTAAGGTGGCGTTGCCCGCAAGGCGGTCAATCATCATGAGCGGCTCACCTCCGGTTTTTCCGCTTCCACTGCTCCCGGCGGATCCAGGCCCGGACGCTGCGCAGCGCCTGCGGCCCGAAGAAGACGGCAAAGCCCAGCATGGAGAACAGATAGTCCACCTTGAGCAGCCACCCGGCAGTCAGGAAGCTGAACGCCCACAGGGCGGCAGCAAACAGGCCGAAATACTTCACCCGCACCGGGATGACAAAGAAGAGCAGCACCTGCACCTCAGGGTAGAGCATGGCAAAAGCCAGCAGCAGCGAGAGGGACAGGCAGTAGGTGTCGGCGGTGATGCCGGTGACGAGGCACCCCAGTATGGCACCCAGCATCCCCAGCAGGAAATAGAGGTTGAAGCGGAAATCGCCCCACTCCTTTTCCAGCGCGGTGCCGATGAACCAGGTGAAATAGATGCCCAGAATGACGCTCAGCGGCCCACCTCCCGAGAAGGGGATAAAAACAAAGGTGATAAGCCGCCATACCTGACCGGCCAGCAGCAGGGTGCGGCTCAGGCCCAGCCAGACTGAGATGAACTGATTGACGAACAGCTCAATGGCATAGACAAGGATCTGTGCACCGACGATGAACGAAATGAGGTTCGGGATGCAAAAGCGGCCGTATTTCCGCTCCAGGCGGGAGATCCAGCTCATAGACAGACGCCTCCGTGAAAATAGATTTTTTGGCCCCTTTCCGGGGCCTTTTCTTTGCCTTTCATTGTATCATGTTTGGAATGTCCATTCAAGAAAATCCATGTGAACAGAACGGTGGAGTTTTGGCCCGGAGAGAGCCGGCTTATCCGGGCTGGAATGATTTTTTAACTTTTTCCACCGGGTTTTCCACCGGTTTTGTGAAAAAGAAGTGGGGTTTCCCACGATGTTTTCCACTTTTTCCACCGAGTTTTCAACAGAAAATTGAGCATGGGTTTATACGAAGGGTATTTTCAAAGGCGGAAAGAGGAAAAAACTGGCGGTAAAAGGGGGGGAAAGACCTTTTTTCCAAAAGAAAGTCGAGGGGTAAAATTTATTTTCTGCGGCATTTTGCAGGTGGAAGAAACTTCACTCTCCCCACTGGAATTTTTGGCCCGGCAGTTTTCCACAGATCATTCCCCGGAAAAAGCTCCTGTGGAAAACCCCGGGAAAACCTGAGTTTTCCACAGAGCCGCTGTCCTGGCCCGCCCCGGAAAAAAGCCGCAGCGGCAGCGTTGAATGGTATATCGCAAAGATGCTGTTTTGGTGCTGCACGATTTTCCGGACTTGCGATAAAAGAAAAGCGCTCCCCGGGCCGCAGGGCCCGCAGAAGCGCAGGAGGATCACAGGATTCAGACGGCTCCGTAGATGCCGTGGACAGAGACTTCGCCGGTGAAGACCTTCTCTTCGCCGCTGTCGGTGCGGACGACGAGCTGCCCGCCCTCGTCCACATCGATGGCCGTTCCGCTGCCGGTGCCGCCGCCCGGCAGGTCAAAGGTGACGTGCCGGCCCAGATTGACACAGGCGGCCTTATACTCCTCCCGGAAGGGGGCAAAGCCGTCCCGTGCGAAGGTGTACAGGGCGCGGTCAAAGCCAAAATCGGTCAGGGCCTCGGCCAGCCACTGAGGGTCGGTCTCGAGGTCAACTTTTGCACCCTGCAGTTCCAGCGAGGTGCCGTTGGGCAGGTCGGCGGCGTCAAAATAGCTCTGGGGCTGGGCCAGATTGATGCCGATGCCGCAGAGGATGCCCCGGCCCTGCATCTCGTAGCCGTAGTTCACGCTCTCGCAGAGGATGCCCACGATCTTTTTGCCGTTCAGCAGCAGGTCGTTGGGCCATTTGATCTGGCATTCCACGCCATAGCGGAGAAAAAGCTGCCGACGCACAGCCAGACTGGCCAGCAGCGGCAGAGTGGCAGGCTGTGCCAGCGGCTCCCGGATGGCGACGGTGTAATAAAGTGCGCGGCCCTCCGCGTTGACCCAGGTGCGGCCCAGACGGCCCCGGCCTGCGGTCTGGTTGGTGGTGTAGACGGCACCAACCGGGCCGAACTCCTCGAAATGCTCTTTCACATACGCGTTGGTGCTGCCGCACTTGGGCAGCCAGCGCACCTCATTGATGCTCATCTTTTTGGTACCTCTTTGTGCTCATGGCTCACCACTTTGCCGTCGGCAATGGTCAGGACGCCATAGGTATCCGGGCCGGTGTAGCAGCGGCCGCAGGAGCCGGGGTTGAACAGGAACACATCGCCCCGCTGCTCTGCCAGTGGGATATGGGTGTGGCCGAAGAGGGCCACATTGGCCCCGCGGGCCGCAGCTGCGTCGGCCAGCGTGTCCAGATCGTACTTTACGCCGTACATATGGCCGTGGGTGTAAAAAATGACCACCTGGTCGAAGGCCACCAGACCGTCCAGCGGCTCCATCGCACCGAAGTCGCAGTTTCCGGCCACAGAGTAAGCCCGCAGCCGGGGGTAAGAAGTGAGCGCCAGTTCCAGGTCGCGCAGACCGTCGCCCAGAAAGATAAGGGCGTCGGTGCTGTCTGCCTCGGCTTTCAGGATGCGTTCGATGGCAAGACGGCCATTGTGGCTGTCGCTCAGGATCAGAAGTTTTGTCACGGGTAAAGGTTCCTCCTCAAAATTGTTATTCCGGGTCCTTCTGCTGTAAGGCCAGCAGGACTTTATATACTTCGCTCTTGGAGTAGGGCGTGCCCTGCGCCGCCGCCTTGGCAGCAGCAGTGGGGCCAAAGCCCTGTGCGGTCAGTTCCAGTGCCCGCTGTGCAGCCTGCTCGAGGGTCATCTCCTCTTCCGGCTCTGCAGACTGGGAGGCTCCGGCCATGACCAGAACGTATTCGCCTCTCGGCTCGTTGGTGGCGTAGTGGGCCTGTGCCTCGCCCAGCGTCGTTTTCCAGATCTCTTCGTGGAGTTTGGTCAGCTCCCGGCAGAGGGTGATGCTCCGGTCAGCCCCGAAGGCGTTCACCAAATCGTCCAGTGTGGTGCGCAGCTTGTGGGGGGCCTCATAGAAGATGACCGTCCGCTTTTCGCCCAGCAGTTCGGCCAGACGCTCCTTTTTCTGCTTCCGGTTCACGGGCAGAAAGCCCTCGAACACCCAGCGGGAGGTGTCCTGTCCGGAGACGGCCAGCGCCGTCACGCAGGCAGAAGCCGCCGGCACCGGCACCACCTTGATGCCCCGGGCCAGTGCGTCCCGCACGATGACCTCGCCGGGGTCGGAGACGCAGGGCATTCCGGCGTCAGAGCAGAGGGCGCAGCTCTCGCCCGCCTCGATGCGGCGAAGGATGCCCTCGCCCTTCTGCAATGCGTGTTCATAATAGCTGACCATGGGTTTTTTCAGGCCCAGATAATTCAGCAGCCGCATGGTCACACGGGTGTCCTCAGCGGCAACGAAATCCGTTGCGCCGAAGGTGGCAGCCACGCGGGGCGGCATATCTTCCAGATTTCCGATGGGGGTCGCTACGATATAAAGGGTTCCGGCCATAATTAACCTCCCTATACCCTATAATTTAATTAACGAGAGTGATTTTACGAGAAGATCGTGCGGAGACAGAGTTCTCTTTTGCGTGCCAAAAGAGAACCAGAAAAGCACCGCTTTTCCGAGGCGCGGGCACGG
>DCCL01000047.1 GCA_002313795.1 Faecalibacterium prausnitzii | reverse complement strand
AAACCATTGATAGCAACTCTAACAGCCATGTTAATAGTACCTCCTAAATGTTCTTACCCATTCGGATAATTCACGGTACCATTATTGTAGACCAAAACGCGTCAAGTTTCAAGTGCCTGCTAAAAAATTAACAAGTTGTTTTTTCACTTTTTTGCTTTTGTACGATTTTCGAGCCGAATGAGGTTTTGTTTTCAGCAATTCAACCAAGCGACTGCTGATGTTCTTATGCATCCTGCCCACCCGCCAGAAAACAGCGGGCCGCGCACAGACCGCCCAGCACACCCACGCAGCACAGCCCCAGACGGAACCATACCGCCGGTGCCATCAGGACGGCTGCGCCGTTCTCCACGGCCATCTGCACCACTGTGGGCAGCTCCCAGCACAGGCAGAGGGCAAAAGAAGCCAGTGCACTGGCGCAGAGGGTGCGGCCACTGGCGGTGCCGGGCAGATAAATCGCCCGGAGCAGCGTCGAGAGAAATACCAGCCCTGCCAGCAGCTGCCAGACCATTGCGGTGGGGGCCACCCTGTGCCAGCTGGAGCTGTTCTCCATAAAACGAGCCAGCACACACCAGTAAAAAATGAGATTTCCCAACACGGCGGGCGTCAGGCTGCGGGTGGGAGCCTTCCACTCCTTCTGCAGCCAGCTCCGGCCAAGGCAGAGCAGCCAGAAAGCACACAGCAGTTCCAGCACCGCCCGCACCAGCATCAGGATGCTGCTGTGCATCCACAGGATGCGGAAAATGCCTGCCAGCCCGAAGCAGACCGCAGTGGCCAGCGCCGTGATGCCGGAAGGCTTGCACTGCCCCCGCAGCGCGTCCGGTTCCGTGGCTCTGCTTCGTCCGGCGAGCACAGCCACACCCACCGCAGCGGCCAGCGCCGCATAACGCAGCCAGACCGAACCGGCCGTGCAGAGTCCCGTCTCTGCGTCCGTGAAAAAGGCCAGGTCGATGCCGCGGCCCACGCCGAGCAATACGCTCAGGATAAACGAAATCAAAATCAACAGATCCATATTTGACCTCAAGGTTTGTATCCCCGTTTCGGGGAGGTGTTCTCAGAAAAGACGGCTGTGCAGAAGCCGCTGCCGCAGGGTACAAAATAACAAGATAATCATAACGCGTTCCGGCCCGAAATGCAAGGCAAAGCTGTCTGTTTCCTTCTTGTGCGCTTTTTTGCCAGGTCTCTGCGTTATACTGATTCCAAAACGCCTGTCTGCGAAAAGGGGGTCCTCCATGAAAAGAGCTTTTCTGCTGCTCTGTGCCGCGCTTTTTGTTCTGGGCAGCGTCCTGCCTGTGGCAGGGTATCGGCTGGCGCAGGCCGTATGGAGCGAAAAAGCGGCCTCTTCTATGGTCTCTGCCCCCTCGCCTGCCGGCTCTGATGCAGCACCTGTCTCCTTTTCCGGGGACGCCGAATTTTTCCTCATCGAAGACAGCTCCACCGGCGAAGTGATGCAGGTGCCGCGTCGGGATTACCTCATCGGTGCAGCGGCATCGGAAATGCCCTTCTCCTGGCCCGACGAGGCCCTCAAAGCGCAGATGGTCGCAGCCCACAGCTACGCACTCTACTGTCGGGACCACGCCACTGCAGCCAACGGCAGCTGGCTCTCTGCTGATCCCGCCCGGCGGCAGGGCTATCTCAGCGATGCCGTTCTTCGAAGCTACTGGGGCACCAACTATGAGGCAAACTATGCCCGGCTCTCTGCCTTCGCGGATTCTGTTCTGAATGACGTTCTCTGCTACGATGGTGCACCGGCCGGGACAAGCTATTTTGCCATCTCCAATGGCCGCACCGAGGCCAGCGAGAACGTCTGGGGCTCTGCCCTTCCCTATCTCGTCCCGGCAGACAGCAGCACCGACCTGACGGCAGACAACTATGAGGTCACAGTCTCCTTTTCTGCTGCGCAGGTGCAGCAGTTGCTCTCTTCCGGGCTGGGCATTGCCGCCGACCTGTCTGCCCCGGAAAACTGGTTCGGCGCACCTGCTCTGACTGCCTCCGGCTATGTTGCCCAGCTTCCTGTCTGTGGGCAGAACATCTCCGGCCCAGCGCTCCGGAGCGCTCTGAATCTGCGGAGCGCCTGCTTCACCATCCAGTACAGCGATGACGGTTTCTCCATCACCACCCGGGGCTACGGCCACGGGGTAGGCATGAGCCAGTGGGGCGCAAAGGCGCTGGCTGAGCAGGGCTGGGCTTATACGGATATCCTCGCCCATTATTTTCCGGGTACACAGCTCTGTCGATAAGCAAAAAGCAGGACGGCCCGCATCCTGCAAGCCGTCCTGCTTTTCCGTTTTGTTGTATTCTGTTTTGATTCTACCGGCATCAGCCAAACAGCCAACTCCATGCACTCTTGGTGGTATCAGCTACTGCCGCCACTGCGTCGCTTGCGGTGTCTTCCACCGTCTGGATGGTCTGGCTCAGCTTGGAACCGGAGGGGTCCTGCACCGACCAGTAAGTTGCGGTGCTGGTGGCACTGCTGGAAACGGTAAAGTCGCTCATGAAGCAGATAGTCTGATCGTTGGAATCCGTCAGGAGGATCACATAAGTATAATCACCTTCCGGCAGAGTGCCAAAAACCAGCTGGCTGTCCAGATTCTTCAGAGACCAGCTTGCCACATTGGGCGATGCTTCTGCGCTCTGAACGGTCTGGTCGTTGGCATCAAGGATAGCCACTTCCACATCGGACAGGACGGCATTCGAGCCGCTGGCAACAATACCGGTCACGCTCATACCGCTGCCAGTACGGAGATTGACCGGGTAGCGCACACCCTCAAAGCGAAGGCTGTCCAGCGTGGTGGTGACGCTGTTCTGATCCGAAGTTATGTACCAGTAGCAGGAGGAGCCTGCAATGGAGATGCTTGCTGCGGAAATAGGCACACGACCAGAAGAAACGCTGCCGGCCGGGTCGGAGCAGTAGAACACACCGTTGGTGTAATCTGTCAACAGCACAGCGTGAGGTGCACTGCGGTCGTAGAGGACGATGCCCTCGGGATGCTCTGCCAGCAGGTTGATGAGCACTTCTTTCTTGGCCGAAGTGCCGGAAGGCAGGGTGGCATAGCCCACCTGCATTGCCTTGTAGTTAAAGTTATGAGACAGGCCGCCAGACCAAGCCGTGCTGCGGACACTGTTCTCGGTCACATCCGTCCAGTCAGTCAGGCCATCCAGAAATGCACGGCGGCGGAGCATCATTGCGGCAGATGTCAGTGTACAGGTGCCGCCTCTGCTCTGTTTGAAATAAAATCCTGCGTCCACATTGAGGTCAACGGCCAGAGCTCCCGGCAATAACGTTGCCATCAACATCAGCGACAGCACAAGGGCCATCAGCTTTTTCCCGATCCGGTGTGACGCACATTCCACGTTTGACTCATCCTTTCTAATCTCATTCACTGGTATAAAGTATACCAGTTTGTTACCGCTTTGTAAACAGTTTGAAGACTTTTTTCTTATTTTTCACACGTTTTGTACACAGTTTCGTGGCATAGTGCACAATTTCGTAAGGCACATTTAGTTAGATATAACAAAAGCCCCTGCTCTCCCAAAGGAAAGCAGGGGCCAAATTTTCATCCGGAGCGGTCTGCGCAGTCCATATGCATCAGGCGGTACAGACATTTACCCGCAGACAAAGCGGCTTTTCTCAGAACAGGCCGCTGATCTTGCCGTCCGCATCCACGTCGATATTGACGGCCGCAGGCTTCTTGGGCAGGCCGGGCATGGTCATGATATTGCCGCAGATGACCACCACGAACCCGGCACCCGCAGCCAGACGTACCTCGCGGACTTCCATGGTGAAGCCGGTCGGAGCACCGATCAGCTTGGCATTATCGCTGAAGCTGTACTGGGTCTTGGCGATGCAGACCGGCAGGTCTCCATAGCCCATCTCGGTCAGCTCGGCCAGCGTCTTGCTGGCGGCAGCGCTGTAGTTCACGCCGGCGGCGCGGTAAATTTTCGTTGCGATGGCGTTGATCTTATCCTTCAGGGGCATATCCAGCGGGTAGGTGTACTGGATGGGCCGGTCTTCCATGATCTCCAGCACCTTTTCGGCCAGAGCCTTGCCGCCCTCGCCGCCCTTGGCAAAGACCTCGCTCAGGACACAGGGCACACCCTGCTCTGCACACACCTGTTCCACATAGGCCTGCTCTTCTGCCGTATCGGTGGGGAATGCATTGATGGCCACCACCACAGGCAGACCGAAGCCGTTCTTCAGGTTATCGATGTGGCGCACCAGATTGGCTGCGCCCTTCTTGACTGCTTCGAGATTAGGGGCGTTCAGGTCGGCCTTTGCCACGCCGCCATGGCTCTTGAGGGCACGGACCGTCGCCACCAGAACGCAGGCGCTGGGAGCGATACCGGCATAGCGGCACTTGATGTCGATGAACTTTTCAGCGCCCAGGTCTGCGCCGAAGCCTGCCTCAGTAATGACATAATCGGCCAGAGAGAGGCTCAGCTTGGTTGCCATGACGCTGTTGCAGCCATGGGCGATGTTGGCGAAGGGTCCGCCGTGGATGATGGCAGGGTTATTTTCCAGCGTCTGGACCAGGTTGGGGTCGATGGCATCTTTCAGCAGCGCTGTCATTGCGCCTGCCGCGCCGATGTCCCCTGCGGTGACTGGCTTGCCGTCGTAGGTGTAGGCACAGACGATCTTGGACAGCCGCTCTTTCAGGTCGGAGATACTGGTGGCGAGACAGAAGATTGCCATGACCTCGCTGGCAACGGTGATATCAAAACCGTCTCCACGAGGGGTGCCGTTGACCTTGCCGCCCAGACCATCCACGATGAAGCGGAGCTGACGATCATTCATATCCATGCAGCGCTTCCAGGTGATACGGCGGGGGTCGATATTGAGGGGATTCCCCTGCTGGATGCTGTTGTCGATCATGGCAGCCAGCAGGTTGTTTGCCGCGCCGATGGCGTGCAGATCACCGGTGAAGTGAAGGTTGATGTCCTCCATGGGCACCACCTGTGCATAACCGCCGCCGGCTGCGCCGCCCTTGACGCCGAACACGGGGCCGAGAGAGGGCTCACGCAGGCAGAGCATGGTCTTCTTGCCCAGAGCATTCATGGCATCGGCCAGGCCCACACTAGTGGTGGTCTTGCCCTCGCCTGCGGGGGTGGGGCTGATGGCTGTGACGAGGATCATCTTGCCCTGCTTGCCTGCCTTATGGATAAGGCGGTGATTGATCTTAGCCTTATAGCGGCCGTAGGGGATCACATCCTCTTCGGCAAGGCCCAGCTGAGCAGCGATCTCGGTGATAGGCTTCATTTTGGCTTCCTGTGCGATCTCGATATCAGACTTCATTGCAGCATCCTCCTATGTAGCAAAAAAGGCAGCTTTGCGCACCATTACGCAAGGCTGCCCAGACGGTCGGCAAAAAGCTTTTCTGCCCCTCTGCACTGTGGTGCTCCACAATATCCCGTCAGCAGAAAGGCCAGCTAACAATTACAAGATAGCACACCCCTGCCAGCTTTGTCAAGTAGAGAATACAAAAAAGGCGTCCCCGCCTTGCGGCAGGGACGCCTTCTGTTTCAAGAATCAAAATTCAAGAAGCCAACTTTGGGGAAGTTAAATTACTTAACCTCAACCTTAGCGCCGGCATCCTCCAGCTTCTTCTTGATCTCCTCAGCCTCAGCCTTGGAAGCCTTCTCCTTGACAGCCTTGGGA
>DCCL01000273.1 GCA_002313795.1 Faecalibacterium prausnitzii | reverse complement strand
GCCGATGTGGGCACCCATCAGGGCGTGTTCGGCATCTTCCGCACCCCGGTGCATACCTTAGAAGAGGTGAAGACCGGCGGGCGGTATCTGGCCCTTGAACGGGTGCAGGACCCCGGCAATGTGGGCACTTTGCTCCGCTCCGCAGCGGCTTTCGGTTTCGACGGTGTGCTGCTCAGCGACGGCTGTGCCAGCGTTTTTGCCCCCAAGACCCTCCGGGCCTCCATGGGTGCGGCTGTCCGTATCCCGGTCATTGAAGCCGGGAATATGCCCCAGACCATCGCACTGCTGCGGGAAAAGGGCATTAACTGCCTTGCTGCTGCCCTCTATCGGTCCCAGCCCCTGAGCGCGGCGGCGTCCAGCTGCCCGGATGGTGTCTGTGTCGTCATCGGCAGCGAGGGACAGGGCCTCACCGATGAGACCATCGCCACCTGCAACGGTACGGTGCGCATCCCTATGACCGACCGGGTGGAGAGCCTGAACGCCGGTATCGCGGGCAGCATCCTGCTCTGGCACTTCCGGGAGGAGAGCCTGTGACCGGGCCCGACCGGGAACCGCAGCCGGATGATCTGCTCTACTGGCTCTGGCTGGCCCGGGCGCTTGGCCCCGGCAGTCTCTGCGCGGGCCGTGTCCTGAAACAGTTCGGAGATGCCAGAGCCGCGTGGAATGCAAGGGAGACGGAAACCTTCCGGCAGGCCGCAGGCGACGGCCCGGCCTTCCGGGCGAATCGGCCCGAAAATGCACCGGAGAACTTCCGGGCCTTTACAAGAAGGTGTGTGGAGAAGCATATCCAGATACTTCCCTGTGATGACCCGGACTACCCGGAGCGCTTCCAAAACTTGCCCGACCGGCCGGTGGTGATCTACTGCACCGGCAACCCCGTCTGGCTCAATGGACGGGCTATGGTGGGGATGGTGGGCACCCGCAAGCCGTCCCCCTATGGCCGACAGGCCGCAGGGGAGATAGGGCGGGGGCTGGCTGGAGCGGGGGCGGTCATCGTCAGCGGTCTGGCAGATGGTCTGGACAGTGCCGGGCATGAAGCGGCCCTTGAGAAAAATGCCCCTACCGTCGCGGTGCTGGGCGTCCCCATCGACCGGACGTATCCGGCGGCAAACCGGGAGCGCCGGGTGAGGATCGAGCAGAAAGGCTGCGTCATCAGCGAATATCCGCCGGAAAGTGAACCGGTGGGCCGCAACGGCTTTTTGCAGCGCAACCGTCTCATCGCGGCACTGTCTGATGCGCTGGTGGTGGTGGAAGCACAGGAAAAGAGCGGCACCATGTCCACCGTAGAACACGCGGAACGCTATGGACGGCCCGTGTTCGCCGTGCCGGGGAACATCTACGCCCGCAATTCCCGGGGTACGAATGCCCTCCTGCGGGATGGCCGCGCCCGGGCAGTCTGCGAAGCAGAAGACCTGTTCGAGCTGCTGGGGCTCCATCCGGTGCCCCAGCAGCGGAAACCGGTCGTATCCCTGAATGAAAAGGAACAGAAGGTACTGGACTGTATGGACATCCAGGAACCAAAAGGGGTGGAGGAACTGAGCGTCCGGAGCGGCCTGCCGGTCCCGGCGCTGCTGTCCACCCTGACCATGTTGAACATCAAAAAGTGTGTCATCGAGCTGCCGGGCAAACGGTATATTCGCTCCGGCAGCGCAAACAATGATAGCAGCCTGTGAAAATGGCGATAAAATTGGAATCACAGACTTTCCGGCAAAAGCAGTGCACTTCTGCCGGGCCGCTTTCCTCCTGCCGGGGAGAACGGCATCCTGCCCGTGAGAGCGGGGAAGTCTTTTTATAGGAGAAACAGCAATGGCAAAACTCGTGATCGTGGAGTCGCCTGCCAAGGCGAAGACCATCGGCAAATATCTGGGCAAGGACTATGAAGTCACGGCCAGCATGGGCCATATCCGCGACCTGCCCGCTTCTCAGCTGGGCATCGACGTCGAGCATGGCTATACCCCCCAATACATCAGCATCAAAGGCAAGGAAAAGCTCATCAAGGAGCTGAAGAACAAGGCCAAGCACTCGGACGGCGTCCTCCTCGCGACCGACCCGGATCGTGAAGGCGAAGCCATCAGCTGGCATCTGGCCAATATCCTCGGCCTTGACCCCCATGAGCCTAACCGTGTGACCTTTGATGAGATCACCAAGAAGGGCGTGCAGGAGGGCATGGCCCACCCCCGCGCCATCGACGAAGACCTCTTCAACGCCCAGCAGGCCCGCCGGGTGTTGGACCGTCTGGTGGGCTATAAGTTGAGCCCCTTCCTCTGGCGGAAAGTCCGCCGGGGCCTGTCGGCAGGCCGCGTGCAGAGCGTGGCCGTCCGGCTCATCGACGACCGGGAAAAGGAGATTGAAGCCTTCAAGCCCGAGGAATACTGGAACGTGGACGCCACTCTCGGCGTGGGCCACAAGAGCTTCACGGCCCGTCTGGCCTCCGATGACAAGGGCAAGAAACTGCTGCCCCACACCGAGGCCGAGGCCCGGGCCATTGAGAAGGGCCTTGAGGGTGCCGAGTACACTGTGGGTGAGCTGAAGAAGGGCAAGCGCTCCAAGCAGCCCACTCCGGCTTTCATCACCAGTACCCTGCAGCAGGAGGCTTCCCGCCGTCTGGGCTTTACGGCCACCCGCACCATGCGGGCCGCTCAGACCCTTTACGAAGGCGTGGACATCGCCGGACACGGCACCATGGGCCTTATCACCTATATGCGTACCGACAGTCTCCGCATCTCCGACGAGGCAGTGGCCGCCGCCAAAGAGTATATTGCCGGGGCCTACGGAGAGAACTATATCTGTCCCTACAAGCGCACCTGGAAGACCAAGAGCGCCACAGCAGCGCAGGACGCCCATGAGGCCATCCGTCCCTCTGTGCCGGGCCTGACCCCGGACGAGGTGGACAAGAGCATCAGCGGCGA
>DCCL01000112.1 GCA_002313795.1 Faecalibacterium prausnitzii | reverse complement strand
TACCCGCACCAGTTGTCCGGCGGCCAGCAGCAGCGTGTTTCCATTGCGCGTGCGCTGGTGCGCAATCCGCCGGTCATCCTGGCAGATGAGCCCACCGGTGCACTGGATTCCCATACCGGCCGCGAGGTGCTGGGCATGCTGCAGCAGATGCATGAACAGGGGCACACCGTGGTGCTGATCACCCACGACAACTCCATTGCCACGCAGGCAGACCGCATCATCCGCCTGGAAGATGGCCGGGTCGTTTACGACGGCGATGCCAAATCGCCGGAGGCTGTGGTGCAGCCCACCCTGCTGCCGGAAATGCCGGGAGAGGAGGAAAACGCATGATCTTTGAAACCTTCCGCCAGGCGATCCAGAATGTATGGAGCAACAAGCTGCGCACCTTTCTGACCATGCTGGGCATCATCATCGGCGTGATGGCGGTCATCGTCATCGTAGGTCTGGGCAACGGCATGACCCAGAGTATGCGGGACAGCTTCTCGGCTCTGGGTACCAATACCCTCTCCATCCAGATCTGGGGCTATGGTGCCCGTACGGCATCGGTGGACGATGTCTATAACATCGTTGACAAGAACTCTGATCTGTTCTCGGCGGTCTCTCCGCAGCTGGATTTCAGCGATAACACCCCCAAGGTGGGCATCACTTCCTACCGCTACAGCACGGTGTACGGCGTGGATGAGGACTATACGGGGTCCATCAAGAGCTATACTCTGGCCAAGGGCCGGAACATCCAGTACATGGATATCGAAGATAACAAGCAGATCTGTGTCATTGGTGATTACATCAACCGCACTGCCTTTGGCGGAAACGGTGTGGGTCAGAGCATCAAGCTTGGCCCCTATAAGTTCCGCGTCGTGGGCGTGCTCAAGGCCAAGATCTCCAACCCCGACCAGCAGGAGGGCAGCGACGACGACGCGGTTTACCTGCCCTATACCACGGCCATGCGGCTCTCCAATAAGAGCACACCGGATTCCTACGCCGCCATCATGGTGGATGAGAACCGGGCCGATGATGCAAAGAAGGCCATGGAACAGGGCCTGTATGACATCTTCAAGACGGACAGCGCCTACTATGTCTACAGCGCCAGCGAATGGCTGGAAGAGATGAACAAGATCATCAACATGGTCATCGTCATCCTGACCGGCATCGCCAGCATCTCGCTGCTGGTCGGCGGCATCGGCATCATGAACATCATGCTGGTGTCTGTCACCGAGCGCACCCGGGAGATCGGCATCCGCAAGGCCATGGGTGCAAAGGAAAAGACCATCCTGGCCCAGTTCGTCACCGAGGCAGCCACAACGTCGGCTCTGGGCGGCACACTGGGCATCATCCTGGGTTATATCGTGTCGGCCATCGCCAACCAGATCCTGCCCATGTTTATGACCGATGGCATGAATGTCACCGTCAGCCCCTCCCTCAACTCCATTGTGGCTGCCTTCGGCATCTCGGTGTTCATCGGTGTCCTGTTCGGCTATCTGCCGGCAAAACGTGCTGCGCGGCTCAACCCCATCGATGCGCTGCGCTACGACTAACCGTCCGAGCCTGTCGCCCGCCGCAGCGCGGTGCGATTCAAACGCTTCCCGCAGGGGGAGCAGTATGAAGGAGAACACTATGAAAAAACGTCTTCTCGCATTTCTGCTGGCCGTCAGCATCGCGGTGTCGATGCTGGTGATGCCGGCGTCGGCAGCGGGCAACAACACTGCTGTCCAGTTCGCCATCACGCTGGGTGCCATGAACGCCGAGCAGACGGGTGCACTGAACCAGGCAGTCACCCGCGGCGCATTTGCCCGGATGCTCACATCTTTCTCCACCTTCCGGGAGAGTACCTCTGCGCAGGGCAAGGTGGGCACGCTCTATACCGACCTGCCCAGCACCTCGGAGTGGGCACCCTATGTCCGCATCGCCGTCCAGCAGGGTTGGATGAACGGCTACACCGACGGCAGTTTCCACCCCAACGATGCAGTTACGCTGGAAGAAGCCTGTACGGCTGTGCTCAAGCTGATGGGCTATAAGATGACCGACCTGAACGGTGCCTTCCCGGATGCACAGCTCAACAAGGCCAGCGAGATCGGCCTGCGGACTGGTCTGGAGCGCCGTCAGGGCGAGGTCATGAACTATGAGGACTGCGCCATCCTGCTTTATAACGCCCTCACTTCCAATAATGCCAGCGGTTCGGCCTACGGCACGACGCTGGGCTTTACCGTGAACGATGGTCAGGTGGATGGCTCTACCGTCCTGATGAGCAGCCTGAAGGGCCCTTTTGTGGCAGCGGAGAGCACGGTGCTGCCTTTTACGCCCGTCAGCATCTACCGCAACGACAAGGTCTCTGATTCGGCAGAGTTGAACAAATATGACGTCTACTATTACAGTGAGAGCCTGAAGACCCTTTGGGTCTACACCCGCCGGGCCGCAGGCCGCATCACAGAGGTGTCGCCCTCTGCCAGTGCACCGACTGCCATCACGGTAGCAGGTACGACCTACTCTCTGGGTACGACAGCGGTCGCTTCTCAGGTATCCTCTCTCAACGGCGGCGGCGTGGGCCAGGTGGTCACTCTGCTGCTGGGCATGAACAATGTGGCCGCAGGCATCATCACGGGTCAGGAGGCCGATGAGGTCTTTTACGGTGTGGTGCAGTCGGCATCCCGGAACCTTGTCGATGAAGACAACAGCGCCGACGTGCTCCAGACCGTCAAGGTCATGTGCACCGACGGCATTGCCCGCACGGTGAACGTGGACAAAAGCCTGAACTTTCCCACTGGCTGGCTGGTGGAAGTGCGGGTGGATGCCAACGGCGAGAGCGTGAAGGAGATCTCGGAGCGCTCTGTCAGCGGCACTGTGAATGAGAACGCCACCGCGCTGGGCAGTATGGCTCTGGCCGATGACGTGCAGATCCTTGATACAAGTACAGGAGGTGTGGCTGGGGCGGTTCGTCCCAGCCGCCTATCGGGGGTAAACCTGAAATCTTCTGATGTCCGCTTCTATACCACCAATCCGCAGGGTCAGATCGATAAGCTCATCCTGAACGATGTCACCGGCGACCTGTGGTATTACGGCGTGCTGGATGATATCAAGAATGTGGCCTATAACTACAGCACCCTGCTCAGCGCCATCAATACAACAGAGGGCGACGGCGATATCGACCTGAGCTCTGTGGGGACACAGGTGAAGAATATCATGGTGCCCACCACTACGGAAATTCTGTGGGATGTCATCTCCGGCGATATCCTCAACACGGCGTGGGAGCGCCTGACCAGCAACACCGGCGCGCTGCTGAGCATCGGTTTCCAGCAGATCGCCAAGATCACCGGTACGCCCTTTACCCAGATCTTCACCTTCCTGGGCAATGGCGCGACCTATATCGGCTACGTCGGCGGCCAGCAGGTGAGCCTGAGCACCTCCATCAAGTATCCGGTGCTGGCTGGCGGCATTGCGGTCTGTCAGGAGACGACTGGCTCTGTCCGCAACATGGTACAGCTGATGCCGATGAAGATCGATAAAGTGGGCGCGGCCAGTGTCCTCTCCTCGAAAGGGGAGCGGTTCGAGATGGCCGATGATGCGCAGGTCTATCTGTGGTATAAAGGCCAGTATTACTATACGAAGCTGACCTCGGTCAACTCGGATGATTATTATCTCACGGGCTGGTATGATAACTTCGGCTGCGCCGCCGGCAGAAAAGTCCGTATCATTGTTGCCGTCAAGAAAGACTGATGGGGGAGTATTACAGCCGCTCTGCATGGCTTGCCCGGCAGGTGCGGCAGCTCCTTTATCCCCGGCGGTGCCCTTACTGCCGCCGTGTGCTGGGCTCACTGCTCCGCTGCGAAGAATGTGAAATGCTCCTGAAAAGCCTTCGGCATCAACCTACGATGCGTCTGGAAGAGGACAGCCACTATCTGGGCAGGCTGGAAGGGGCTGCAGCACCTTATCGGTATGAGGGGATCGTCCGCAACGCCATCCTCCGGGCAAAGTATCAGGGCGAAAGCTGGACGGCTGTAGAACTGGGCGTAGAGATGGCTGCGCTGCTCTTTGGAGCAGAAGTAGAGATGAAACTTGCGGAACCGGTGCCCCGGCCCATAGAGGGCTATGTGCTGGGGTATGACTGCATCGTTCCGGTGCCTGCTACCAGCCGCCGCCGCGGCTATAACGTGCCGGAGCGGATGGCACAGCCGTTGGCCAGGGCACTGGGGGTTCCATTGCTGCCGGATGCTTTGTGTCATCTCCATACTGGACGCCATCAGGCGGGATTGTCACTGTCCGAACGTCTGGCAAATGTGGCGGGTGCGTTCCGGGCGGTGAAGCCGGAACAGATAGAAGGAAAGCGGGTGCTTCTGGTGGATGATGTCATCACCACCGGCGCAACAGCGGCTGCCTGTGCCCAGGCTCTGCTGGATGCGGGGGCTCACAGTGTCTTTGCCGTGGCATTGGCTGTGGCAGAAACGGGTAAGGATGCTCCTGTGAAGAAAAAATAAACGGCGTATTTGCGCATAAATCAGACTCTTTTCAAAAAATACTGAAAAAATTCAAAAAAGCTGTTGACAAAAGGGCTATACCTGAGTATAATATCTTATGTCGCCACGGTTCAGAGATGAAACGACAGACGATATCCGGGTGTAGCGCAGTTTTGGTAGCGCGCTTGAATGGGGTTCAAGAGGCCGTGAGTTCGATTCTCGCCACTCGGACCAGTAAAATCCAACGATTTCACGTTAGAAATCGTTGGATTTTTTTCGTTTGTGGGCTGACCTCATTTGGTTTTGACCACAATTTTGACCACAATGCGGGCGGTTTTATCTGGTCTAATTAGTGCCGTTCTGTCAATCTCAAGGGCAGAGAATTTGTGCTTTTTCAAAGCGGCATCTGTTGCGATATGCAATTCAACAATGTTGCAAACGAATCAAAAGTTGAATTGCGATAACTTTTAGGCCGAAAAAGCCTCATCGAAAAGCTGGATCGCGTTCTGCCGAATGGATTC
>DCCL01000024.1 GCA_002313795.1 Faecalibacterium prausnitzii | reverse complement strand
CGCAAAGCGTGGAACATCCCCGCGTTGGACGCGGCTGCCTCCACCGTCCAGCCCTGCGGGATGCTCATGGAGAAATCCGCACAGCTATACGGCTCCAGCTCCAGCCCGGAGGCCATGGGTGTAATGACAAACTCTTCCGTCTGCTGCGTGCTTCCGCTGCCCTGCGCGTCATCTCCGCCGCTTTTGCTGCCGCAGCCGCACAGCAGCGTCAGTGCCAGGGCCAAGATAAGACAAGTAATTTTTCTCATAAGTCCTCCTATTGCGGGAACGCCCGCACAGTAAGTATAGCATACATTTTGCCCTGCCGCAACGTGTTCTGCGATGCACCCTGTCCAAAAACGATCATGCGTATATTTTCTTGGCGAAGATGCACGGCAAACAGCAACTCCTTGTCAAAGAAACACAAGAACGGCAGCAACATCCGAAACGCTGTTGGCTGCGGCAGCGGTGTGCCGTTCTAAGCGTAAGCGCACACGATGAGTATGATCGTACATGACCGTTAGCACAAACAGCAACGACTGTGCCGCCGAAAGAAGATGCTGTACACAAAAAGGACTGGCACGCATTCGCGTGCCAGTCCTTTTCGCATGGATATATTTGAGGAGAGAACTATCGCTTTACTTCTTCGCGCCCTCCACGGTGGCGGTCTTGGCGCTCAAATCCTCGCGCACAGGCCAAAAGTGCAGAAAAGCGCACAGAGTCTGCAAGACAGATCAACGAGATTTTCCCATCCGATCCTACCCCCTCACAGACACCATGCGCATCTCTTAAAAGACAAAATCGACGACAAATTTCATTCGTCAAACCCGCAAGTCGTTGCAAATACAAAGGTTTCTGCCAAGCGAGTGCAAGCAGCACGGTCTGAAGGCCGCCCGTCGCGCACCTCAGTTCAGCAAGCGCTGAGTTTATACCGCTTACCTGCAAAACGCCAGAAACCACAATGGTTTCCGGCCACTTTCTATCTGCTCAGACTGTGGTCAATCCCGTCACCGGGCGATGGGCTTTCGGTTGTTCAATCTGCAGCCCCTCCATGAGCCAATGGTACTGCTGCGGCGTTAAGGTTTTTACCTCAGATTCAGAACGCGGCCATTGATACGCGCCCATTTCCAGTCGCTTGTATCACCGTTAAATCAACAGTTTCTGGCGTTTTTCTTTGTGCCTTTTTGTGACCTTCTATTCCCGTTCTGGAGAAATCTTCCGAGACAATTCAGGGGGCAATCCGGGGCAAAAAGGGACAAATTAGGAGACAATTTTCAGGCGCCATTTTGACTTTCGCAATCGTCTCCAATCCTCCGGAGGCACATTATGAACACTCTTTGGACAAAAGAAGAAAAAGAGGCCTTTCGGGTCCAGCACCCGACAAAATATCCCATTGAACAAGCAAAGCACAATTCTCCCAAGGCGGACGTGAAAACTTTCGCCGACTTCGTTTTTGCAGCGGACTATCCCGAATAAAAGGGGCTGGTAACAACTGATGCCGACTACTATATCACAAAGGCGCAGTTCAGCAAGGCGCAGATGTGGGACAGCAGCAAATTGTTTGCGGTGAACGCAATTTGGGTGGATATCGATGCGCATGAGGGGACTCCGAGTTTTACGGAAACGAAGCGTGCGTGCACCCTGTTGATTCATGCATTACCAGAACTGGCAGGAATTCCTGTTCCCAATATTATTGTTTACACTGGGAGGGGATTTCATCTCGTATGGGCTCATTGAGCAGTGCACAACACAATTGACATTCATGCGCCGAGCCGTTTCAGTTTATTATGGCGAGGCCATCCAAAATTTACTTTACTTCGTTAAATACAGCGAGGTTTTTGCCTCCATCAACTTCACAATCATATCGTTGTAGGGCGTTTCAATGCCGAGTTCATGCCCAATACGGCAGACAGCGCCATTGATGATAGCGATCTCGGTAGGACGCTTGGTTTCCACGCATTGCAGCATGGAACTGCGGTTCTGGCCGGTAGCAATCGCAATATCAAACGCATTCTTCAATTCTGCTTCTGCATTGAAACAGCAGCCAGTAGCATTGGCGACCGCAACAGCTTCTTTTACCAGCTTAACAGCAACCTCGTGCGCACACTCGTTCTCGGCAACCACTGCGTTAGGCTGTTCCAAAATAGCAGTAATGGCATTGATCGCAATATTCGCAAATAGCTTATGCCAGATAACCTCCATCACGCTCTCCTTTACTTCGACCTCGAAGCCAGCCAAGCGGAGAGCCTCAGCAACACGCTCTACATCGGAATGCTTACCTTTGATCGTTCCCATGGCCGTAATACCAACACCGGTATGCCGCACATGCCCGGGCTCCAGCGCAATGCACCCGTGAGCCGTGGTACCACAGCAGATCTGCTCCTCGGGAATAACCTTTGCGATCTCGTCATAGTTGCCCATGCCGTTCTGTAAAGACAGGACGATCGTGTTGGGGCCGACCATTCCTTTAGCCTGGATCAGTGCGCCCTCCAGAAATCTGTAGTTTACGAAGGTAATGACCAAATCCTGCACACCGACGGTGGAAGAATCGGTAGTTGCACATGTGGGTTTGAATACCACTGTTTCACCATTGAGTTCTTCCATGATGATGCCCTTCTCGTTAACAGCATCGATCAAAGCTTTGGATGTGTCGCAAACCGTGACCTCATGTACTTTGCTCAGATAGCCTCCATACAAGCTACCCATAGCGCCGCAGCCAATTAGTGCGATTTTCATAATAATCAACCTTTCAACCACATTGCATCTGTACAGCTATAGTAAAGCTGGACAGGCGATTGGCTCTGCCTTTCCTGTAAAATTAAGCGAATAAATCGGAATTATCAATACAGTCCGGGCAGCACATTGGCAAACATGCTCAAAATTAGTATCACAGCAAATGTGATCAAGCTGGCAATCGTAGTGGGCACGGACAGGGAACGAAGTGTCTGTTTGGAATCAATATCAAACAGACCGGCTGCAAGCCAGAAAGCGGTGTCCGTGTGAATAAGGAATCCAACCGCAGCAGCACATATCGTCAGGCCTACCAAAACGGGAGAGGCTCCCACTTCCTGTGCGATAGGTGCAAAGATGCCTACCGTAGTCAACATGGCTGTGGTGCCGGAGCTTAGTGCCACACGCAGGATCGCGCTTAGGATAAAGGCAAACACAAGGATAGGCATGTCAAAGCCAAGAAGGGTACTGCAAAGCACATCGCCGATCCCACTCTTTGTGATCACCGCCGCAAGTGAGCCGCCAACGCCCAGAATAATGACGATTTCCGTCGTCTTCAACGCATCGTTGAACATCGACATGACCGGTTTGTCAAAGTACTTGGACAGCGAGAAAATGGTAACGAGCATAGAGATAAACAGCGCAATATTGTTATTGCTGATAAAGGCAATAATATCTTTGGCAGTTCCTTCCGGCAGGACGATGCCGGAAACCGTTCCCACCACGATCAGAATCACAGGGAAAAAGATCAGGAAGATCGTATGCCCTGCACTCGGCTTGGTCGGATCGGGTTTGAGCGAGGCAGCAAGCTCAGCTTCATCCAAAACCGCTTTGCCGCATGCTTTTTCATCCTTCTTGTAAACATTGACATACAGAAGGCTGATAATCAGCAAAGCGGGCAGTGTCACAATAATGCCATAGAATATGAACCAGCCGATATTTGCGCCTATCATGCCCGCAACAGCCAGAGGGCCGGGAGTAGGAGCAACACAGCAGTGCGTCAGCAGCAAACCAACGCTGAGCGCACAGACATAGCGCAAAATGCTTTTGTTCGTCAGTTTTGCGAGTTTTTTGCACAAGGGAGCCAGCATGACCCAGGCAGCTCCCATCCAAACCGGAATAGAGATAATAAAGCCTGCAATTGCAAGTGCAAAAATATCGTTTTTCGGGCCAAGCTTTCTGATGAGCCATTTAGCCATCTCATCGATTGCACCGGACTTCTCCAGGTAATATGCCAATATGCATCCGAATGCAACTACCATACCGAGTCCGCTGAGTGTCGATCCGAACCCGCTGCTGATTGCGCTGGTGATATCGGCGAGCGGCATTCTGGTAAGTAGGCCAGCCAGAATCGCGGCAGAGAGCAAGCCAATGGTTGGGTCTAATTTCAGCTTGGTCAACATGAGGATCAATGCGACCAGTGTGATCACAAAACTAATCAGGATCCATGTATTACTCATGTCCTACGCTCCTTTCTTGGCGCACGCTTTCTTAGTGCCCGCTATAACCGTCATATGCGCCGAGGGCGGCATGACCAGAGGCGGAATCTGCACATTTAACAAGCAGGCCTTCGATAGTGACCAATTTTGCGCTGGTCAGATTGGAATGGCAGAGGATGATATTGACGATCTCATCCGGAAGTCCCATTTCCCATGCCTTGGCAGCCGCCATGAAGGAATGCTGATGAAATTCACCTTCTCGCGTAATGCGTGCCACGCCGTCTTCGCCGGGGCAATATTCCACGATCTTGCTGGCATCATGCAGAATTGCGCCGATGATGAGAACATCACGATCGATTTTCTCGTGCTGGACCTCTTCGAGTGTATCAGCGAGTCGGATCGCACCCTTTACAACGCACTGTGTATGCATCACCAAGGTCACTGGGATTTTTCCGAGGATACTGAATGCTGCATCCTCAAGGTTGTCCCACGCACTTTTTTCCCAAAAGTATTCCCAGATCGCACAGGCCTTTTCTGCCCACTCTTTGTTGCTTACCATCTTCAGCTCGGGGAATGCGTTCCAAACAGCGGTAGAATTTGCTTTCATTTAAGTTTCCTCCTCGTATAATTCATTGCTGCGGAATGTCCGCATACAGGCATTACCGCAAATTTTTGATTAATTGGGTCGTATTTATTGATGGGAGCTCTTAGAGCAACTCTGTATTCATCTCTGATGAAATATGTGCTTGGCATCCCTTGTTCAGTAAGCGCTTGTCCTGTTTATTTCAGAATCGCGCCTTCGTCAGCAGAGGAAACCAGCTTGCGGTAACGAGCCAGCCAGCCGCCCTTCACCCAGTCCTCGTGGGGCTTCTGCTCCGCTCTGCGGCGGGCAAATTCCTTGTCGGTGACGCGGGCGTTGATGGTATACTTGTCCATGTCGATGTCAATGATGTCGCCGTCCCGCAGCAGGCCGATCTCGCCGCCAGCCGCTGCTTCGGGGGACACATGGCCGATGGAAGCGCCCCGGGACGCGCCGGAGAACCGGCCATCTGTGATCAGGGCCACGTCCTTGTCCAGCCCCATACCCGCCAGCGCCGAGGTGGGTACCAGCATCTCACGCATGCCCGGGCCGCCCTTGGGTCCCTCGTACAGAATCACCACGATGTCACCTTTCTTGATATCACCGCCGAAGATGGCCTTCACCGCTGCCTCCTCGCCGTCAAACACACGGGCGGTACAGCTATGCACCCGCATCTCCGGCGCTACGGCGCTGCGCTTCACCACGCAGCCATTGCGGGCGATGTTGCCGAACAGGAACGCCAGACCGCCGGTGGCGGAATAGGGGTTATCCAGCGGGCGGATGACCTCAGCGTCGCGGTTGTCCGCGTGGGCGATGTTCTCCCCCACGGTGTGGCCGGTGACGGTGGGCAGCTCCGTGTGCAGCAGGCCCGCGTCCGCCAGCTCCTTCATGACGGCGGACACGCCGCCAGCCTCGTCCAGTTCCTCCATGAAGTGCTCGCCCGCCGGTGCCAGATGGCACAGATTAGGCGTCTTTTCACTGATGGCGTTGAACTGCTTCAGGTCGATGGTCAGCCCCGCCTCGTGAGCGATAGCCGGGATATGCAGAGACGTGTTGGTGGAGCAGCCCAGCGCCATATCCACGGTGATGGCATTATGAAACGCTTCTGCCGTTACGATGTCCCGGGGACGGATGTTTTTCTCCACCAGCTCCATGACCTTCATGCCGGAATGCTTGGCGAACTGGATGCGGGCGGAGACGGGGGCGGGGATGCTGCCGTTGCCCGGCAGCGCCATACCCAGCGCCTCGCACAGGCAGTTCATGGAATTGGCTGTGAACATGCCGGAGCAGGAACCACAGGAGGGGCAGGAGGACTGCTCGCATTTCCGCAGCCCCGCGTCGTCCAGCTTCCCCGCCTGATATGCGCCTACGGCCTCGAACATCTGGGACAGGCTGGTTTTCTTACCGTTGACATGTCCCGCCAGCATGGGGCCGCCGGAGCACACCAGCGTGGGGATGTTCACGCGGATAGCCCCCATCAGCATGCCCGGTACGATCTTGTCGCAGTTAGGGATCAGTACCGCGCCGTCGAAGCAGTGGGCGGTCAGCAGCGTCTCCACCGAGTCCGCGATAAGTTCGCGGGAGGCCAGGGAGTAGTGCATTCCCTTGTGGCCCATGACGATGCCGTCGCACACACCGATGGCGGGTACTACCACCGGTGTACCTCCAGCCGCGTAAACACCGGCCTTTACCGCCTCCGCGATCTTGTCCAGATGGATGTGGCCCGGGATGATGTCACTCTTAGAGGACACCACTGCGATCAGTGGACGAGCCATCTCCTCTTCTGTCAAGCCCAATGCGTACAGCAGCGACCGATGGGGCGCACGATCAGTGCCCTTTTTGATCTGGTCACTTACCATTGTTAGCTTCACCTCTTGATGTATGTTTTCTTGTATGCTTGTTGGACAAGTTAAATATAATAGCTCATCTACTCTTTGTCAATAATGAGTTGACCCTTTTTTGAAAATTTGTTGCACTCGCTGAAATACTCACCGCAAACTTGTATACTTTTCACACAAGTATTACTTGCTTTTTGCAACGGCAGCCCGTATACTGAAAGCAGCAGAATATTGGGAGGATCGCACTATGATGAGAAAAGATCTGCCCCACCAAGTGGCGGACAGCTTATATAAGATGATCGCGGACACACAGGAGTTCCGCCCCGGTGACAAGCTGCCGGGAGAAAACATCCTGTCGGACAGGCTGGGTGTCAGCCGTTCCACCCTGCGGGAGGCCATCAAGGTACTCTGTTCTCAAGGTGTGCTGGAGGTCTATCGCGGCAAGGGCACCTTTGTATCCGAAAGCATGGAGAGTTTCATCAGCTTTGGACTGGACGAGTTGGATCTGAACCGCAGCCGTGTGAAGGATCTGTTCGAGGCCCGCCTGCTGTTTGAGCCGCAGCTGGCGGCCATGGCCTGTCATCGCGCCACGGACGAGGAGCTGGATGCCATCATGGAGGCGGGACGGCTGGTGGAAGAACAGATACGACTCAACGCCGACCGAACTGCCGCCGACCAGGAGTTCCACCAGCGCATTGCCGTGGCCTCCCACAACCGCTTCATGCTGCAGCTGCTGCCCATCATCCACAGCGCCGTGTCCGAGACCATTATGCTCAACGAGCATCAGGAGCTGCTGTCGGACATTACCCTGCGGGATCACGCACTGCTGATGGAATTTCTCGCCAAGCGGGACGCTTCCGGCGCGGAAGCGGCCATGCGCGTCCACCTGCGCAGTGCTATGAATGTGTTGGCTTTAAAGAAGGACAGTTAGGCTCATATTTCGGTCTCGGACTAAAGCCAAAGAAACGGTATTGTTCCTAAATTCCCCGCAGGAAATCCAAGCCATAAAGTAGTTCATTACCAACGCCGACCACGAACCGAAAACCTCACAGACTGCCATTTTCACCAATGAGGATGTTGCTAGCAGTGGAGCATAGCAATAATGATGAATTGGCCTACAACATGGGCAACACGAGTACATTTCAAATAGTGCTGTATAATAGAGTGATGCAGTTGAGGGGAAGTCCATTTCGCCTTGTATTCTGAAACCTTCGGATCAATCTAATCGAGGCAGTCAATGAACTGACACTTAGCAGCTAAATACCAAAAGCAAATTATCTCCTACACCTTTCGGGGCGCAGGCATCAGCCCTGCGCCCCATTTTTTGTGTTATCGCTCAGGGTCATGCCTTTTTCGCTTGCTGTGAGTATCTCGATGTTGCTCTTGATTCCTATACGTAGTGAGCTGCCGCGCCTGCCTTTCCTCGGCATCCTCTCCAAACAGACAGGACGTTTCCTGCTTGGCGCTGAGTAGCATAACAAATGATTGCACACTTTTATGGACACGATTTCTAATTGTTGCTGCATGGGCTGCATGGAAAGCTTTAATCACATATGTCAAAGCAGCACCACCAAACGGTGGTGCTGCTTTGACCCTTGTCCCGAAGATAGAACTCAGAACATATATATAATTGGCGGTCAAGCCCTGTTCTATGAAGTTAAAGGTGCTGGGCTGATAGCATCTGTATTTTCCGGAAACGAATTCCGCGAACTATGGGCATTACTATCAGAAGTCATCCCAATAGCCATCATGACCACAGCAATTTCTAAATAGTGAATGGGGTTCGCTCTAACACTATGCGCGATATAAAAACGATTCAATTATGACCAATCTCCGCCATTTGGGAGATCGCTTCATCGTAAAAAACGTTCAGTTCTCCCATGTACCCCGGCTTCCACGGCTTGTTCCGCCCACAGTAGTGGATGACCACCGACCGCTGCCGCACGTCCTCCAGCGTCATGCCGTCCCCGTTGTGCCGGTGAAGGGCAAATAACTTCTCCGTCATGTTGTAGCGGATAGGATCCAGCGGTAAAATGCGCTGGCCGTACAGGGCGCTGATAATGTCCTGATCCGGCAGCATGAGCGTCCCTTGTGGGCGTCCATATAGTCGAACACCTCCTGCGTATCCTGTTCCGCCCGCAGAGCCTGCAGATTCATCAGTATCACGCCGGAGTTGATGTAGGGGCTGTCCTCGTCCATATCCAGACGCAGCTCATTAAACCGGTGCAGAAAGCCGCGGATGTGGGTGGCCGCCGCGAAAAACGCTGTGCCCATAGGCATCTCATACAGTTCCCGCAAGCTCTGCCGCACCACAATATCCGGGTCGAGATACAGC
>DCCL01000022.1 GCA_002313795.1 Faecalibacterium prausnitzii | reverse complement strand
ACTATTTTGCAACAGCCTCTTTTATGTTTCAGCCCAGAAGCGGCGCAGCTTCTCTTTCAATGCCTCTGTGCTGTTCAGGTATTCCAGATGCCGCCAGTGGCGGGGAAAAAGCCGGGCATATTCGCTCTGGGTGAAGCGGTCATCCAGAAGGAGGACCACGCCCTTGTCGCTCTGAGTCCGGATGACCCGCCCTGCCGCCTGCAGGACTTTGTTCATGCCGGGCCAGCGGTAGGCATAGTCAAAGCCGGAGCCATTCTGCTCGTCGTAGTAGCGGCGGAGCATCTCCTGCCGAGGGCTTACCTGGGGCAGGCCCACCCCTACGATGGCGCAGCCGATGAGCCGGTCACCGGTGAGGTCCACGCCCTCGCCAAAGATGCCGCCCATGACGCTGAAGCCCAGCAGAGTTTTTTCCGGATGGGGCGTGAACCGGCCCAGAAACCCGGCCCGGGCGGCATCGTCCAGGCCGCTTTCCTGTACCAGTGTGTCGATGTCCGGATATCGGGCAGTGAAGTCCTCCCACACCTGCCGCAGATAGGCATAGCTGGGAAAGAAAGCCAGATAGTTTCCGATTTTCCCAGAGGCCAGCGCCGCAAGTGCATCGGAGATAGGCAGGATGCTGGCCTCCCGATGGCGGTAGCGGGTGGAGATGGAAGGCATACAGTAGAGCCCCAGATTCTCGGGCGGAAACGGACTTTCCAGCGCCACGGCCCGGGCATCGGGACAGCCCAGCACCGTGCGATAATAGCCCGGCGGAGTCAGGGTGGCGCTGAACAGGGCCGCTGCCCGGCCCGCCGAAAGGCTGGCGTCTACAAAGGGGGAAGGGTCGAGGCAGAGCAGCTGCAACTCCAGCTCGCTGCCCCGGGCCGTGAGCTGAGATGCAAAGTGTTCGTCGTACCGCTCTGCCGCCCGGAGGATATCCTGAATCTGAAAGTAGAGGTCGAGCAGGACAGAATGCCCCTCGGCGTCGGGGTTCTTTTCAAGCCAGTCCTGCAGGGGAGCGGCAGCGGCCCGGAGCGGGGCCAGCAGGGCAGAGGGAAGCTCTTTGCAGAAGATGGTGCCATCCTGCGCATAGTCGGCGGCAGGCAGGGCAATGGCCGGAGTCTCAGCGGTATCCAGCAGAGAGGTCTGAACGGCAGTAGTTTCCTCGGGAACTTCCGCACCGCCCTGCCGGGGCGCGAGAGCGGCAACCATCTTCCGGCCCTCGAGGAAAGCTTTGTTGGCTTTGGTGAGGGCGGTCTTCAGGCTGCTTTTGCCCCGGCCAAGGGCCCGTTTTGCTTCGGTGAGGCTGCTCTTGCAGAACCGCGCTGAGTACATGGCCCGCGCCCGCTCCGGCAGATTGTGTGCCTCATCCACGAGAAAGAGCCAGTCACCAGAAGAATCAAAGAACCGCCGCAGGTGCACCACCGGGTCGAAGAGATAGTTGTAATCCCCGATGATGACGTCGCACCACTCGCTGAGGTCGAGCCCCAGCTCAAAGGGGCAGACACTGAACTGCTGTGCGGCAGCGGCCAGTGCGGGTCGGTCAAAGCGGCAGTTCTCGCCGTCCAGCAGAGAGGCCAGCGCCTGATTCACCCGGTCATAGTAGCCCTTGGCGTAGGGGCAGAGCTCCGGCAGACAGGCAGGGTGGCCCTCTGCATCCGGGTGAAGACAGACTTTTTCTTTGGCCGTCAGGGTCACGCTCCGGAGGGAGAGGGGAGCGGCTGCGTGGAGCCGCGCGATGGCGTCCTCGGCGGCAGTCTGGGTGGTGTTGCGGGCCGTGAGGTAGAACAGCTTTTCGCCGCAGCCGGTGCCGATGGCTTTCAGGGCGGGGAAGAGGGTGCTCATGGTCTTGCCGATGCCGGTGGGGGCCTGACAAAAGAGCCGTGTGCCCTGCTTTGAGGGGGCCGCAGTGCAGGTCCGGTAGATCTCGCCCGCCATGGCCCGCTGACCGGGACGGTAGGAGGGAAAAGGAAAAGAGAGGGCTGTCAGGCTGGCACTCCGGGCGTCTTTCCAGTCCAGCTGGCGCTGTGCCCAGGGGGCGTAGCGCTCCAACAGGTCCTGCAGGAACGCTTCCAGCTCCCCGCAGGTGAAATGCCGCACGAAGCGGATGATGTCGTCGGTGTCAATCTGGTAATAGGTCAGTCGGACGTCCAGTTTTTCCAGCTCCTCCTGCCGGCCATACAGGGCACCGTAGACCATGCCCTGCGCCCAATGGCAGGGGTTCATGTCCTCGGTGATATCATCCACAGGAACAGCGGTGGTCTTGATCTCATCGATGACGACGGTGCCGCTCTCGTCGGTAAAAATGCCGTCGGCACGTCCTTCGATGGCAAATGTGATGCCTGCGGCTTCCCGCAGGCCGGAGAGAAATACTTCAGCGGCATAGCCCTCGCCTGCGGCTCTCTGAAGCCTGCGATGGATGCGTGCCCCTTCGTTGGCACGGTCAAAGCCGGTAAAACGGCTGTCGATGCTGCCGGTGCGGAGCAGAAATTCCACCAGCTGTCGGACGGGCAGGCGGAAAGCGGGCATAGAGAGTCACATCCTTTATAGTTCCAGTTTCTGGGCGCAGGCTTCGGCAATGGCGTTCACGGCGTCGAAGTCCACAGCGGTGCGGTAGTAGGTCTCAAGCTCATCGTGGCAGGCCTTGGCCTGCGCCATCAGGTCGGCAGACTGTTCCAGCAGCTCAGCCGCCGCCCGCTCGTTGAAGCGGAGGCGGGCACGGTAGCCGGAGAGATTTTCCCGGTCAACGAAGCGGGTGCACCGGACAGCCTGCACACCGGGCAGACGGATGGGATGCCACCGGTTGTCGGTGAGGAATGCCAGATGCAGGGCCGGGATAAAGAGATGGTCGATCTTATCTTCCGGGTGCATGGCGCAGGGGCAGGTGATGATGTGGTAGCCCCGGGCCAGCGCTTCGGCCCGGATGAGCTCCAGCAGAAGACGGGAGACAGCCCCGTAATCGTCGTGGAACACAATGGCGCGGTCAGCCAGTGCCTGCACGGTGTTCCGATAACAGACCGGCCCTTTCGGGGTGATGGCAGAGAGAAGCCGAAGCTCCTCGCTGGCCGTTGCACCCTCGGGCAGGCGGGGCAGGAGCCGGGAGCAGAGACGCTTGACGTAGCGGCGCACCTTTTCGAAGTTGGTGCTGCAGGCCTCGGCCCGGCGGCTGTCCAGCAGCAGACTCCCGGCAGAAGCAATATACCGGGCGGCACGGCCGCGCAGCGAAGCGTTCCGGGCAAAGAGGACTTTGACCTCATCAACGTGGGCGTGAAGGGCATCTGCGTCGATGGTGTGATACAGGCTGACCACGACTTCCTCTGCACCGGGGGCTTCCGGTTCCATCACATGGGGCGCAGTGGCATCCAGAATGGCAGCTCGTTTGCGAAGAAAAATGACGCCGTCCAGACTGTCGGGGTCGCTGGCGCAGTGGATGCGCTGGATGGGTTCGCCTTTTTCCTCAGCCCGGCGGGCAAGCTGCTTCATCAGAGTGGATTTGCCGCATCCCGGCCCGCTTTTGATGAGATAGAGCTGCATCCCGGGCTCCTGCCGCAGAGGTTCGAAGTAGCCTTTAAAGCCTGCGGGGGTGGTGGCACCCAGAAAGAAATCGACGGAACTGCTGTGTACAGCATTCATAAGATAACACCTCACTTTTGTCCTAGGGTATGCAAAAGTGAGGGGAAAAGTGATAGGGGGAGGGGAAGGTTTTACTTTCCGTCAAATGGCTTTTCGCTCCGCGGGCCAGAGGGTTCGCTGACGCGAAGGTGAAGTTGCTCTCGCCTGGAGATACGTTCTCTTTTGCGTACTAAAAGAGAACCAGAAAAGTACCCGCTACTTCCGAGGCGCGGC
>DCCL01000191.1 GCA_002313795.1 Faecalibacterium prausnitzii | reverse complement strand
ACCCACCGGGCCGGGCCGGACACGCTGGGCAATTATAAGGCCGCCATCAAATATTTTGCCCCGCTCTACAATGAGCGCTGCGCCGATGTGGACGTGGACGATCTGCAGGAGTGCATTGACGATTGCCCCCGTGGTAAGTCTACCCGGCGCAATATGCGGACCACGGCGGGCCTCATGTATAAGTATGGCATCCCCCGTGGATATTTTCCCGCCGCCCTTAACCTTGCGGACTATTTAACCGTTAGCGGTAAGGAGGGCGTGGGCGGCGTGGGCCTGCCGCCGGAGTATCTGGAGGCCATCCGTCAGGCCGCCGGTACGGTCCCCGGCGCGGACTACGTGCTGGCCCAGTGTTACCTCGGTTTCCGCCCCTCGGAGTTTTTGGCGCTGGACGTGTCCGATTATGACCGCGCCAAACAATGTTTTGTCGGCGGCGCCAAAACATCCGCCGGCAAAAACCGTACCGTGACGGTCTCCCCCAAAATCCAGCCCATTATTGACCGCCAAATTGGGACGCGCACCGCCGGTCAGGTCTTTTGCGCCCCGGATGGCGGCAGTCTGGATATTAAGGCATACCGTCAGATGTTTTACAATTTGCTGGACGTTCTCGGCCTTCCAAATCCCACTTTTGACGTCAATGGCCAGCAAAAGCACACCTACACCCCCCATAGCTGCCGCCATACCTTTGCCACGCTGACCAGGGAATCCGGTGCGGATTTGCGAGTGGTGCAGGAACTTTTGGGACATACGGACATCAAGACCACGGCGAGATATTCCCACGCAAACATGGTAGATATGCAGGAAGCCGTCCGAAGCCTCAGAACCTCCATTATCGGCGGAAATCCTTCTCGGCCCGCTTGACCCTGTTGGTTGACGTGCAGGGGGTCACAGGTTCGAGTCCTGTACCGTCCACCAAATAAAAGCCTCTGACTCCGGTCAGGGGCTTCTTTTTATATCTGCCGCCTGTAAACCCGGGCATCGGCCTCTCCATGGCCGGTGCAGGCTGGGTGCTTTTTCAATCGCGCTGCCGCATTGCAAAAAAGCCGCCGGAACCACTGGCCGGGCCATGACCGACAGACCATTTCTTCAAGGAGACTTCCGATGATACAGAAGCACGAACTTCCCATTCTGGAATACGATTTCGATTCCACCGAAGTGATACGCCCCAACCACGGCGCAGAGGAACTCGTCCTCCCCGAAAAGTGCATCTTTGCCTTTCTGGGGGACACCATCGACGACTACGCCTTTGAGGTCGATGCCGTCCCCGTGGAGCACTTTGAGACTATTACAAAGACCTACCCGGTCTATGTGGTAGGCGAGGGCGCAGATGCGTTCTGTCTGTGTCAGGCCCCGCTGGGTGCCCCTGCTGCGGCACAGTTCATGGATTTCCTCATCTCCTGCGGATGCCGGAAGATCCTCTCTGCCGGCTCCTGCGGCGTGCTGGTGGAACTGCCCGAGAACGAATTTCTCGTCCCTGTCCGGGCCCTGCGGGATGAGGGCACCTCCTATCACTATCTCCCGGCCTCCCGCTATGTGGAACCTTCTCCCGCCGCCGTGAGCGCCATCGAAACGACGCTCCGGGCGCTGGGCGTTCCCTTTCAGGAGTGCCTGACCTGGACGACCGACGGCTTTTTCCGGGAGACCCGCGACATGGTGGAATACCGCAAAGCCGAGGGCTGCATGACGGTGGAGATGGAATGTGCCGCACTGGCCGCCTGTGCACAGAAGCGGGGCGCAGCCTTCGGGCAGCTCCTCTATACCGCTGATTCCCTTGCAAACGTTCAGGTCCACGACGAGCGGGACTGGGGCAGGGACTCTCTGCGGAAAGCGCTGGAACTCTGCATCCAGATCCTTGAGAACTTCTGAGGAGGACATTTATGCTGACGTTCGTTTACCCCACCGAGGCGAACCGGGAGGATGTGCTTTCCTTCTACGCCGAATTTGAGGCCGAGGGCACTGCCTGCATCGGCTGCGCCGGATATCAGGACTACGACAAATGGCTCACCGGCATCCACAACCGCATCACCGGCACCGACCTGCCGGAGGGCTTCGTGCAGGAAGCGTTCTACCTCTGCTACGACGGAGACGAGGTGGTGGGCGTCCTCAACCTGAAATTCACCCTGACGCCCTTCCTGCTCAATTACGGCGGTCATGTCGGCTATGCCGTCCGGCCCTCCCGGCAGAACCACGGCCTTGCCACCCAGATGATGCGCCAATGCATGGACATCGCCCGGGGCATGGGGATGGAGAAGCTCCTGCTGGTCTGCGACGATGACAACTACGCATCAGAAAAAGTCATCCTGCGCAGCGGCGCAGTTTACGAGGACACCCGCTACGACCCGGAGGAAGCCGTGAACGTAAAACGGTTCTGGGTCACGCTCTGAAAACGGAGGAACCAATGAACTACTACGCTGCCCCCATGGAGGGACTTACCGACCGGGTCTGGCGGCAGGCCCATCACCGCTGGTTCGGCGCGCCGGACGCTCCCACCCGCTATTATGCCCCTTTTCTGACCCCGCCGGAGAACCGGGTCCTCATCCCGAAAAAGATGGCAGAGCTGGCCCCGGATGCAAATCCGGATGTTCCCCTCATTCCTCAGCTGCTTGCAAAGGACGGCGAACTGGCCGTCTGGATGATCGGTGAACTGCGGAAACTGGGCTACCGGGAAATCAATCTCAATTTCGGATGTCCCTCCGGCACCGTCACGGCCAAAGGCAAAGGGGCCGGGATGCTCCGGGACCTGAACAAGCTGGACACCTTCCTGAACATCGTTTATTCCCAGGCAGAGGGCCCCATCTCGGTCAAGACCCGGCTGGGCATCACCCGCCCGGAAGAATTCGGGGACATCCTTGATATTTACAACCGCTACCCCGTCTGTGAGCTGACCATCCACCCCCGGGTGATGCGGCAGCTCTACCGGGGCGAGGCCGACCGCGCTGCCTTTGCGGAATATCTGCCCCGGTGCACCATGCCGGTCTGCTACAACGGCGACATCACCACCCCGGCCCAGCTGGCCGCACTGGAATTAGAATTTCCTACCCTGTCCGGCGTCATGGTGGGGCGGGGGCTCATCGCAGACCCGGCCCTGCTGCGGCAGGCTGTGGGCGGTGCACCCGCCAGCAAGGAGGAGCTGCGGGGCTACCTCGACGAGCTCTACCACGGCTACACGGAGCTGTTCGGGCTGGCGGGCGGTGCCGTCAGCCGGATGAAAGCCCACTGGACTTACCTCATCCACCGGTTTGAGGGTTCCGAAGCGTTGGAAAAACAGCTGCGCAAGACCCGGGAGGGCTGGGAATATGAAGTGGTCGTGAACCAGATCTTCACCCTGCCCCTCAAGGTTCTGTGAAAGCAAAAAGCCCGCCGCCCCGGATGGGACAGCAGGCAAAAAGTCAGAACGAGAAAATGAGGCTCAGACGTTGAGATAGCTGCGCAGCATGGCCTGCAGCAGATCGTCACGATCCACCTTGCGGATGAGGGAACGCGCCCCTTTGTATGTCGTGATATAGGTAGGATCTTCGGACAGGATATAGCCCACCAGCTGGTTCACCGGGTTATAGCCCTTTTCCTTGAGTGCGTCGTACACCTGCTGCACGACTTCATGGATCTCGTAATCCTTTTTATCGTGGATGGAAAAAATAGCAGTAGCGTCGCCCACGAAATACACCCCCTTAGAATAACTATGATTTATTGTACACGACTTGTGGCAAAACTTCAAGTTTTCCCAGACAGATTTGCACATTTTGCTTAAAATTTTCCGATTTTATCATGCAAATCAGCAAAGCCGCTTTGCATGGAAAGGAGCATTTTATGATATACGGCATCGGCTGCGACCTCTGCGAAACGGCCCGGATGGCGAAAAGCCTCAGCGGCCCCCACGGCGGCACTTTTGCGGCCCGGGTATTCGGCCCGGCAGAGCGGCAGGCGCTGGGTCTTGCCGAGGGAGTCCCCGCCTCTCTCAGCGCCCACCGGGCGGCCAGCGCAGCGGCCGATTTTGCCGCCAAGGAAGCGTTCCTCAAAGCGGCAGGCACCGGCCTGGCCGGGCCCTTTTCCCTCTGTGACATCGAGGCCGTCCGGCTGGAAAGCGGCGCACCGGAGTATCGCTTCTCCGGTGCGAGCGCCCGGTGGATGGCAGAGCATCACCTCCGGGCAAAGCTCTCCCTGAGCCACGACGGCGGCATGGCGCTGGCCTTCTGCATCCTCGAGACGGAAACCTGAAAATCCCTCCTGCATACAATGGGAACAAGCCGCCCGCGTGTGCATAGTCCAGCTCCGGCCTGTCCATACTAAGGCCGGAAGGACACCGCACACCACATAGCGGGCCTCCCAGTACGCAAGGAGGGAGTTTTTTCATGGAGGTACACAGAGGAGAAGTTTTCTACGCCGACCTTTCGCCTGTGGTCGGCTCAGAGCAGGGCGGCGTCCGCCCGGTGCTCATCGTGCAGAACGAGATCGGCAACCGGCACAGCCCCACCGTCATCGCAGCCGCCATTACATCCCGGCTGGACAAAGCCCGGCTCCCCACCCACATCAACATCCGGGCCGAGGATACGGGCCTTGCCAAGGACAGCGTCGTGCTGCTGGAACAGATCCGGACGCTGGACAAACACCGCCTGCGGGAGCGGGCCGGGCAGATCACCGCCGAAGACCAGCGCCGGGTGGACCAGGCACTGGATGTGAGCCTCGGCCTCAGCTCTTACTGACAGGAAACAAACGACCGCCTCCACGCTGTGTGGAGGCGGTCATCTGCTTTTTATTGGAAGTTCAACTAAATTTGAAAGATCACTCAGACTTCTGTACGCTGTTCTCTGCGTCGTGGAGCAGAGCGTGCTCCCGGATCTTTTCCAGCGTCTGTTCGCTGAGGATATGCTCTGCCTTGCAGGCATCCTCGGCGGCAATGTCCTCGTCCACGCCCAGCTGCACAAAGAAGTGGGTCAGCAGACGGTGGCGGCTGTAGATGCGCTCTGCGATCTCGCGGCCCGGGGGCAGCAGGGTCAGGTTGCCCTCGCCGTCCACCGCAATGTAGCCGTTTTCCCGCAGCTTTTTCATCGCAATGCTGACGCTGGCCTTGGTATAGCCCAGCTCATTGACCACGTCGATGGAGCGCACACGGCCCATCCGCTGGGTCAGCATAAGGATCGTTTCGAGATAATCTTCTGCGGATTGGTGGATCTGCATGATTTGTCGGCCTCCTGCCTCGTAAATTCCCTGTCCGGGGCACACAGGCGTTCCGGTCTGGTTTGTTATAGGATATCACATTCCGTACCGTGTTGCAAGTCATTCGCAGAAAGTTTGTCGAATCAAACCAAATTTCCCCTGCGTAATTCCGTCATTTTACCGTTTCGAGATAGGCCGCCGGGCCGGACTGATACAGGTCGCCGCCGTGGGCATCCAGGATCACTGTCAGGGGCATCTTCTCCACGGTCAGGCGGCGCACCGCCTCGCAGCCCAGGTCGGGCCAGGCGATGACTTCCAGCGTCTTGACGCTCTGAGCCATCAGGGCTCCGGCCCCGCCCAGTGCTGCCAGATAGACCGCACCGTTGCGGACGACGGCTTCTTTCACCGCCTCATCCCGCTTGCCTTTGCCGATCATGATCTTATTGCCCAGGTCCAGCAGCCGGGGGCTCATGGCGTCCATCCGGCCGCTGGTGGTGGGGCCGGCAGAGCCGATGACCTCACCCGGGCGCTCCGGGGTGGGGCCGACATAATAGATGGCGCTCCCGTTCAGGTCGAAGGGCAGCGGTTCGCCCTTGTCCAGCGCTTCCAGCATCCGCTTGTGGGCCTGGTCCCGGGCGGTATACACCACACCGGAGAGCAGCACGGTATCTCCCGCTTTCAGCGGGGCCAGGTCTGCTGCCGTGCAGGGAGTTGTCAGTTCATATTGCATTGAGATCTTCTCCTTGAGTCTGCCATATCCTGCACTCTCATCCGGCTTGGGGAAGACAGAAAGTGCAGCTTATCCTTCATCACAACGTCGCAGATGCCCGCCGGGTAACGTGGCAGGAGACATTGACGGCCACTGGCAGACCGGCCACATGGGTGGGCATCTGCTCGATGGCAAGGCCGAGGCAGGTGGCCTTTCCGCCAAAGCCCTGCGGGCCGATGCCCAGTTCATTGATGGACGTCAGAAGCTCCTGTTCCAGCGCGGCATAATAGGGGTCGGGGTTGGGTACATCCAGCGGGCGGAGCAGGGCTTTCTTGGCCAGATAGGCCACCTTATCGAAACTGCCGCCCACGCCGACGCCCAGCACCACGGGCGGGCAGGGGTTGGAACCGGCCAGCTTCACCGTCTCCACCACGAACTTCTTAAAGCCCTCCACGCCGTCGGCGGGCTTGAGCATCTGGATGCGGCTCATGTTCTCACTGCCAAAGCCCTTGGGGGCCACCGTGATGGTGCAGCCGTCGCCGTCCACCAGATGCACCGTGATGGCGGCAGGGGTGTTGTCGCCGGTGTTGCCCCGGCGAAGCGGGTCCGCCACGATGCTTTTGCGCAGATAGCCGTCGGTGTAGCCCCGGCGGACGCCCTCATGGATGGCCGCTTCAAAACTGCCCTCGATGTGGACATCGGTGCCCAGCTCCACAAAGACGCAGGCCATGCCGGTATCCTGACAGATGGGCAGGTTTTCTTCCTTTGCCGCCGAGAGGTTCGACCAGAGCAGGTCAAGGGTGTTTTTTGCCAGCGGCCATGGCTCTTCGGCCCTGGCCTTATCCAGTGCGTCCTGCACATCCTTCGGCAGGCGGGTGTTGGCCTCGATGCAGAGCCGGGCCACGGTGCTGGTGATATCCTGTGCGGAGATCGTTCTCATGCCGTTTTCCTCCGCTTCCTGTTACAGGCGGGCCACGCCGCTCTCGCGGGCAGCCTTTGCCACAGCAGACGCCACAGCCTCTGCCACACGGGGGTCGAAGGCGCCGGGGATGATGTTCTCCTCGCTGCGGTCTTCGTCGGTGATGAGGTCGGCGATGGCGTAGGCGGCGGCCAGCTTCATCTGATCGTTGATATCCCGGGCACGGACGCTCAGCGCACCCTTGAAGAGGCCCGGGAAGCAGAGCACGTTATTGACCTGATTGGGGAAGTCGCTGCGGCCGGTGGCCATGACCCGGACACCGCCTGCCTTGGCCTCGTCCGGCATGATCTCAGGGGTTGGGTTGGCCATGGCAAAGACGATGGCGTCCTTGTTCATGGTTCTGCACAGCTCAGTGGTCAGGATGCCGGGCTTGGACACGCCGATGAAGACATCAGCCCCTGCCAGAGCTTCTTTCAGCCCGCCCTTGATCTGACGGGGGTTGGTCACTTCACCCAGCCAGTTCTTGTGGGCCTCGGCGCTGTTGCAGCCCTTGTACAGGGTGCCGAACTGGTCCACGGCGATAATGTCCTTTGCACCGGCGGTCATGAGCATCTTGATGATGGCCGTACCGGCTGCGCCGGGGCCGTTCAGGACGATATGGACGTCTTCCATCTTCTTGCCCACCACACGCAGGGCGTTGATGAGGGCAGCGGTAACCACGATGGCGGTGCCGTGCTGGTCATCGTGGAAGACCGGGATATCCAGCTCCCGCTCCAGCGTCTCCTCGATCTCGAAGCACTCGGGGCTCTTGATGTCCTCCAGATTGATGCCGCCGAAGGTGGGCGCGATGGCCTTGCAGGCCGCAATGACGCTGGCTGCGTCGTGGGCGTCAATGCAGATGGGGAAAGCATCCACCCCACCGAACTCCTTGAAGAGGACGGCTTTGCCCTCCATGACCGGCAGACCGGCCTCGGGGCCGATGTCGCCCAGACCCAGCACAGCGGTGCCGTTGGAGACGACGGCTACCATATTGCCCTTAAAGGTATATTTATACACATCCTCGGGGTTTTCCTTGATGCGGCGGCAGGGCTCGGCTACGCCGGGAGTATAGGCCGTGGAGAGGTCATCGCGGGTCTTGACCTCCACCTTGCTGACGATGCCCACCTTGCCGTGGTGGCTCTCGTGCATTTCCAGAGCTGCTTTATTGAAATCCATAGGTCTTTCCTCCTAATATTTTGTTCCGGGGACTTCCTCATATTATATTTATAATAACAAAAGCGTTCTGGCTTTTCCACACCTTTCGGCTCTTTTATTGCAAATTAAGAAAATAGTGTAATGTCAAACCGGCATATTTGCGATATGCAATTCAACGCTGCTGCTGTGGCATTGACATTAAAAAGTTGAATTGCTGTATGGCAGCTGCGGGGCAAACGTCCGGCCACAACAGGTGGTTTGTGGAATTTTTGCAAAAAACTTTTCTTTTTCATCTTTACACCTTATAATAGAGAATGTTTTCCGAAACGACTCTTTCCCGGCTGCGGCCGGTCTTACAACAGGAGGTAAATCTTTTGAAGCGTATTTTCACCCGGGCGCTCTGCCTTGTCTGCGCCGGTGCTCTGGCACTGGGCCTCGCTGCCTGCGGCAGCAAAGCCGACAGTGCCGCATCCAGCACGGCATCCTCTTCTTCCCTCGGCAGCGCATCCGACTACGATTATCAGAATTTCAGCTACAGCGATGGTCTGGACGAGAACGGCTACTGGGAAGGCATCCGAGCGCTGGATTATGTGACCCTGCCCGAGGACTTTGCATCGGTCAGCGTCAAGCGCTCTGATGTGGAGCCTTCCAGCGAGGAAGTGGAAGAGCAGATCAACAGCCTGCTGAGCCAGCATTCCACCACTGAGGAGATCACCGACCGTGCCGCCGCCAGCAGCGACACCGTGAATATCGACTATGTTGGTTCCGTGGACGGCGTGGAGTTCACCGGCGGCACTGCCACCGGCTACAGCCTGACGCTGGGCAGCGGCACCTTCATCGACGGCTTTGAAGATCAGGTCGTGGGCCACAAGCCCGGCGAGACCTTCGATGTCAACGTCACCTTCCCCGACGGCTACAACGATTCCACCGACACCGATGGCAACACCGTCGTCCTCAGCGGCAAGAAGGCAGTGTTCTCCGTCACCCTCAACTACATCAGCGAAGAGGTCCTGCCCGAACTGACCGACGAGTGGGTGGACAGCAACTTCGGCACCAGCAACGGCCTGCACACTGCCGAAGCCCTGCGGGCCTACTACCAGAGCCAGCTCTACACTTCCAACCTGAATTCCACCGTTATGGAGTATCTGCTGGAAAATTCCACCTTCAAATCCATCCCGCAGGAGATCATGGATTATCAGGTCAACCAGTGCCTGAACTATTACAGCACTCTGGCCGGTTACTACGGCTATGACCTGGACAGCCTCGTGCAGAACCTGATGGGCTATGAGAGCACCGATGCCATGCTGGATTCCCTGAAAGACAGCCTGACCAACTACTCCAAGGAAGCTCTTATCTATCAGGCTGTGGCCGAGTCGCTGGACATCACCCCCACTCAGGAACAGCTCGACACCTACTCTTCCTACACCGACACCTACGGTGCGAACTACTGCCATCTGGTGGCCCTGATGGACGCTGTCACCGACACCCTGACCAGCGGTGCCGTGGTGAACTGACAGAAGCCTGAGCTTATAATATAATAAGGATAAGCACAAATACCCCTCTGCTGTATGTCGTCGCAGTGCGACTCCGGCAGGGGGGTATTTTTTGCTGTTTTCCGCTTCTTATCGGTGAGGCTGTCCGGGAGTTTTCCGTCGGCTGAAAGCCGCCTGACGGAGAGCTCCCGGACAACTATTTCCCGCAGCCGATACCTTATAAAATAAATAAAAAGGAACGACCGCTTCCCATTTCCGGGAGACGGCCATTCCTTTACAGGCTAAAATCGTCAGATCACGTAATCGTTGCCCGCCTCATCCGGAGCGGCAAGGTCGGCAAGGGTGATGTTCTTGAAATAGTTCTCGATGAGGTCATCCAGTCCCCTCCACATCTTATAGGTGCGGCAGTTGCTCATCCGCTGGCAGGCCGGTGCGCCCTCCACAAGGCAGCTCACCGGGGCAAGGCTCCCTTCGGTGAGGGTCAGGATATCATTCACGGTGTACTGGTCGGGTTCCCGGGTCAGACGGTAGCCGCCGCCCTTGCCCCGCAGGCCCTCGAGGAAACCGTTCTGCACCAGCACCTTGAGGATATTTTCAAGGTACTTCTCCGAGATCTCCTGCCGGGCAGCGACCTCCTTCAGGGGGACGTATTTTTCAGACCGATGTTCGGCCAGGTCGATCATCACGCGCAGCGCATAGCGCCCTTTGGTGGAAACGATCATAGACATTCCTTTCTCTTCTTTCCATAATATAATGACGCAGGCTGCGCGCTGCACTGCCTGCGGTTCCGTTCGTCCGGTCGTTTTACCTATTATACAACAGGGTTTATAACTTTTCAATCAGAATTTTTCGATTTTCCATTGACAAGTGCTGTTGAGACGGCTATAATACAGTCAAACCCACAAACCATATTGGTTTAGCGGGAATATGAGGGAACATCGAGACAACACCGGCTTTCCGGTGCCGCCGGGCAGAAGACCCGGGATAGGGAGGTTACTGTTATGAGCAAGATCTATACTTCCGCAGACCAGCTGATCGGCCACACTCCGCTGCTGGAGCTGACCCACATCGAGAAAGAAGAGGCTCTGCCCGCCAAGCTGCTGGTCAAGCTGGAATACTTCAACCCGGCCGGTTCCGTCAAGGATCGTATCGCCAAGGCCATGATCGATGACGCCGAGGCCTCCGGCAAGCTGAAGCCCGGTTCTGTCATCATCGAGCCCACCTCCGGCAATACCGGCATCGGTCTGGCCGCTGTGGCTGCTGCCAAGGGCTACCGCATCATCATCGTGATGCCCGAGACCATGAGCGTCGAGCGCCGCCAGCTGATGAAGGCTTATGGTGCCGAGCTGGTGCTGAGCGAGGGTGCCAAGGGCATGAAGGGTGCCATCGCCAAGGCCGATGAGCTGGCCAAGGAGATCCCCAACTCCTTCATCCCCGGCCAGTTCGTCAACCCGGCCAACCCCAAGGCTCACTTTGAGACCACCGGCCCCGAGATCTGGGACGACACCGACGGCAAAGTGGATATCTTCGTGGCAGGCGTCGGCACCGGCGGCACCATCACCGG
>DCCL01000278.1 GCA_002313795.1 Faecalibacterium prausnitzii | reverse complement strand
TGCAGCGGCTACCTGCTGAGCGTGAACTCCTTCAACCAGCCGGGCGTCGAGAGCTACAAGAAGAATATGTTCGCACTGCTGGGCAAGCCGGGTTATGAGAACCTGACTGCTGAGCTGGAAGCAAAGCTGAAGTAATATTTGGCGGAACGAAAAATGATCTCCCGCCGCAAGGCGTGGAAAATACAGGAGGACAGAACTATGATTAAACTGATTGTTGGCACCAAAGGCTCCGGTAAGACCAAGGCTATGATCGACATGATCGCTGACTCGGTCAAGACCTCCAAGGGCAACGTCGTTGTCGTGGAGAAGGGCATGAAGCTGACCTATGAGGTCCCCAACGCAGCCCGCCTCATCGACCTGGACGAGTACAAAGTCTCCGGCGGCGAGATGCTGTATGGCTTTATCGCCGGCCTGCTGGCAAGCAATTATGACATCACCGACCTGTACATCGACGGCATCCTGAAGGTGCTGGACCACGACATCAACCGTCTGGGCAAGGTCCTGGATGAGATGGCAGCTGCTGCCGGCGATTCCGTCAAGGTCGTCGTCACCGTCAGCGCCGACGAGTCCGCTCTGCCTCACGATGTGAAGAAGTACCTGTAACCTTCCGAAAATTCTGAGCTGAAACATCCCAGACAGGCAGGAAACCGGAGAATTTGAAATTTTTTCGGTTTTCTGCCTGTTTTGGTGTTGACAAAGGGTTGCTTTGGCGCTATACTAACAAAGCAGCCTTTTATGAGGTGTACTATGCAATTTGACCTGAGAAAGTTTATCGTATCCGGCACGAAACCTTACGTCGCAGAGTTTCAGTGTGATTTGTCTGCAAGGAATTTTGCCGGTGCAAGGATCGAGCAGCCGGTCACGGCCCGCTTTGAAGCGGTGCCGGATGGCGACGAGGTCCGGATGACGCTGCGGGCAAAAGCATTGGTGCACGGAGAGTGCGCCCGCTGCCTTGACCCGGTAGAACGGGAAGAGACAGTGCAAGCGGAGTGGACGGTCAGGGAACGGGATCTGGATGATCCGGATTTCGACCTGCCTCTCAACGAAAAAGGACATCTGGATGTGGACGAATGGCTCTGCCAGGAATTTATGTTCCAGATCCCTACGGTGCTGCTTTGCAGCGCTGACTGCCCGGGCTTGTGTCCCCGGTGCGGGAAGAAGATGGCCGAATGCACCTGCCCACCGGCAGAGGCTGAAGCCGAACCCGCAGACGCAAGGCTAGCAATCCTCAAATCACTGCTGAACTGAGAAACCCATCAAGGAGGTGCAAAAATATGGCAGTACCTAAGAGACATCTTTCCAAGGCCCGCCGCGACAAGCGTCGCAGCAATGTTTGGAAGCTGGAGGCCCCCGCACTGGTCAAGTGCAGCAACTGCGGCTCTCTGAAGCTCCCCCACCAGGCATGTGGCAACTGCGGTTACTACAAGGGCGAGGAAGTCATCAAGAAGGGCTAATTTGCGCAGAATTGGTGGCACATTGGTGTTATGTACAGAAGGGGAGGGCGCGAAACGCCTTCCCCTTCTTGCTTTGTCTGAAAACGAAACGTGAGGTGAAAGCATGGCGATCCGGATCGAGCGTGTGGAAGAAGGCAGCGAGGCAGCCGGCCTCGGCCTCAGCAGCGGCGATGAGCTGCTGAGCGTGGACGGCAACGAGTTGAACGACACACTGGACTATGATTTCTATACGGACAGCAAGAGCTTTCACCTGAAAGCAAAAGTGGCGGACGGCATCCGGGAGTGGGATGTCCATCGGGAGGAGTGCGGCCCCTTCGGCTGCGATTTCTCCACCTATCTGGGCGATAAGAAACACTCCTGCTCCAACCACTGCATGTTCTGCTTCATCGATCAGCTCCCCCCGGGAATGCGGGAGAGCCTCTACTTCAAGGACGATGACGAGCGGCTGTCGTTCCTCTTCGGCAACTATATCACCATGACCAATATGCAGGACCACGAGATCGACCGCATCATCAAGATGCATATCTCGCCCATCAACATTTCGGTCCACACCACCAACCCCCAGCTCCGCATCCGGATGCTGGCAAACAAGCGGGCGGGCGAGGTGCTCAAGTACCTGCCCCGTCTGGTGGAAGGCGGCATCGCCGTCAACTGTCAGCTCGTGCTCTGCCGTGGCATCAACGACGGTGATGAGCTCCGCCGCACCCTCACCGACCTGCTGGAACTGACCCCTATGGTGCAGAGCATCGCCGCTGTGCCCTGCGGGGTAACGGATTACCGCAAGAACCTGTTCAAACAGACCCCTTATGACGCCGAGACCAGCGCAGCGGTCATCGACATCATGGAGGAGTTTGGCGACGAGTGCAAGCGCCGCCACGGCAAGCGCATCATCTACCCCAGCGATGAGTGGTATCTCAAGGCTGGCCGCCCCATCCCGCCGGAAGAGTTCTATGAGGACTTCGACCAGCTGGAGAACGGTGTGGGCATGATGCGGCTGTACGCGAAAGAGTTTCTGGAAGAGCTGGCCCGGCCTCACCGTATCTATGGCAGCAAAAAGCTGGATGTGGTCACCGGTGAGATGGCTTCGCCCCTCATCAACGATATGATGACAGAGCTCCACCGTCAGTACCCCATGATCGAGGTGACGGTGCATACCATCAAGAATAACTTCTTTGGCGGCAATGTGGGCGTGGCCGGCCTTGTGACGGCCACAGACATCATCGCCCAGTGCGAGGGCAAGCTGACCAGCGGCACGCTGGGGGTGCCTGCCGTGATGCTGCGGGAGGAGAAAGACACCTTCCTCGACGATATCACAACGGCCCAGCTGGCCGAACGACTGGGGGTCAAGGTCGAAGTCCTGCCCACCAGCGGCGGCGATGAGGCCAAGGCCCTGCTGCGCAGCGGCCTGCATATCACCCGCAGAAGAAGATCGTGATTTATTTACCCCTTTGTGAAAGGAGGAGACCCCATGAGCAAACCTATCGTGGCTGTGGTGGGCCGCCCCAACGTGGGCAAGTCCACCCTGTTCAATAAGCTCTGCGGCCAGCGTCTGGCCATCGTGGAGGATACCCCGGGCATCACCCGCGACCGCATTTTTGCCAACTGCGA
>DCCL01000130.1:3339-5950 GCA_002313795.1 Faecalibacterium prausnitzii | reverse complement strand
GTGGATTCAGGCATAAACAGAATCTTCACCGTCGCAAACATGATCTTCAGATCTTCGATCAGGCTCGGATGCGCGATGTACATCAGATCCATCTGGAGCTTATCGTATGGCGTCGTGTTATATTTTCCATACACCTGAGCATAACCAGTCAGGCCCGCCTTTGCCTGCAGCCGCAATGCAAACTCCGGCATTTCCTCACAGTACTGCGCTGCGATCTCCGGCCGCTCCGGGCGGGGGCCGACGATAGAGAGATCACCTTTCAGAATGTTGATAAGCTGCGGAAGTTCATCAATCCGGCAAGCACGGATGATATGTCCGACCTTTGTAATACGGTCATCCTTGTCACCTGTAGAGAGGCGTGCAATGCCATCCTTTTCAGCATCCACGCGCATGGAGCGGAACTTCAGGATCTTGAACTGTTTGCCGTCTTTCGTCAGACGGACCTGCTTATAGAACGCCGGGCCTTCATCTGACTTAACCGCAATCGCCGTAATCAGAAAAATGGGGCTGAAGATCACCAAAGCGATCAGAGAGATAACGATATCCATTGCCCGTTTGATAAAGAGATATTCCGGGCTTGCCATGTAGCGGCCGACCCGCAACATGGGCAGATGGAACATATGCATAGGCCAAGCACCGCTCATGATGACATCGCCGATCCGCGGGATGACAAATACATTGATTCCCTGACCCACACAATATTTCAAAATAACATTGCGCTCATGGCTGTGGACGCCGCTGATGAAGACGGTCTGCATCCCGTTCAGCTGGTCCAGATCTGCCAAGCACTCATCCACACTCATGGTCACCTGCACATCATATTTCTGGCTGAGGCCATACTCATTGATGAGCTTCTCCATACCATGACGTGCATCATAAACCACCGCCGTCCGCTGTGCAGGAAAAGTTCTGTAATACCATTTATGAGCACAGCTTGCCCAGAGTGCAGCCATGACCAGCTGCCCTGCAATGGCAGCAATGCCCGGCAGAAGATTGCAGAACCTGCCCGCCATAAGGCAGATGATAATATACATGATGCCATCTGTCGCCATCGCCGCAAGAATCTGACCATAGACCAGCTCCGAGATGCGCTGCATCGACATCCAGAAAGCATCATACACCTTTCCTAAGAGCACATACAATGCAACATAGAGTGCGAGAAGAGCAGCGTGGCTCTGCCATGTAAATGCAGTATACACATGATTTGCATAATACAAAAGCCAGCACGCCGCAAACGGAAGGCTGATGAGGATAACATCCAGCACTTTTACGATCCGCAGCATCACATCATGGTGAAATTTCGACATAACGTTCCCCTTCACAGATAGATTTGTCCCATTCCCTCTGACTCATGGCGGTTTTAGCGCGCCGCCAAACGCCCCTGTCCAGCCCCCAAAACAGGCCACGGCAGGGGCGTTTTTACGCGCGATAGCTGCACCAGCAGCTATACAATGATTCAATTTTTAAAAAGCAATGCCTGATGCTTTTGCTCAGACAGCCTGAGCCTGGATAAAGATACGGATGACAGAAGCATTGGGCAGCTTAAAGGAGACCATACCATTCTTGCCAAAGGTGACCGGAATGATGTGAGCCTTGCCGTTCTCGTCATAGTACTGGACAAAGCCCTTGGTGCCCTCTTTTGCACCATCGACCTTCATGGTCATGGTGATGCCGCCATTCTTGGCTGCCAGGTCTTTTGCCTTCTTATCGAAGGAAACATCCAAGGTTGCAGCCTGATTGTAGCTGTTCAGATTGTTATCCATGCCCTGAGTCTTCAGGGTAGTTTCAGTCTGCTTTGCAAGATCGCTGTCAATGGCATCCAGAGCCTGCGTCGTATTTGCCGCATTTGCAGTCTTGGCGTTTTCAGCAATGAGCTTTTCATTCTCAGCGACGGTCAAGCTGGTATCAGTCAAAGTGCCAGCGGATGCATTTGCACCAGCAGCTGCATTTGCGGCAGAAGCCTGAGAAGTAGTCGTGATCTTGATGGTCGGGGTCTCTGCATTGTCCACAGCCACAGTATTGCCGGCAGCATCCCTGATGGTGTCGGTGGTGGTCGTGATGGTAACTGTCTCAGTCGTGCCGGTCTCAGAATCCTTGACCTCAACATGGCCCTGCGGGCTTCTCACCGCTGCAAATGCAGAAACACTCATCGTCAGGACAATAGCTGTTGCAGCCACTGCCGAAATAACCTTTTTGCGCATAAAAATTACCTCCATTTATTTGTTGCTTTGATCTTTGCTGTGACCATAGCCATAGCCATTGTAATAACCGGACTTGTAATACCGGTGATAGTAATAGCGGTTCGACTTGCCGTTGATCTCCGCACGGTTCAGGACAATACCCAGCAGAGGCACCTCCGTGCGCTGCAACAGCTGCACCGAATTGCTGACCACTTTACGAGGAGTCTGGCCGCTGCGAACCACCAGAACGGTGCCATCACAGTGGGTGACAACGTTCAGGGCATCTGCCACGCTGCCCAGCGGCGGGGTATCGATGATGATCATCCCAAACCGCTTCCTGCAGCTGTCGATCATCTCTTCAAAGCGGGGATTTTCCAGCAGGATAGTGGGGTTGGAAATCGTCTTCGCTACCGGAATAATATAGCCGTTGG
>DCCL01000130.1:0-3334 GCA_002313795.1 Faecalibacterium prausnitzii | reverse complement strand
GTTGGGGACGTTCGTCTCATAGATGACATCATCCAGCTCTGCCCTGCCCGCCAGATAATGGACACCGCCTACTACCTGACCTGTGATAGAAAAGCCGTATTTGCTGCGCAGCTCAGACTTGCGGAAATCACAGTCGATGAGAAGCGTAGGCACGCCCAGCGCCGCATTCATCTTCCACAGCTGCATAGCAATAAAGCTTTTGCCCTCATTGGGAAGGCTGCTGGTGACCATAACAGTTTTGACCTCGCTGCCGCAGAAACTCAGATTGATGCGCAGCTGGTTGAGCGCCTCGCTCACATCAAAGGGGAGCTGAGGCATTTTATTGATCTCTAATTTTTTCATCCTGTTCTCCCCTTAGTCTTTCTTGAACATTCTGCCCCACCATGCGGTGTTCTGCTTCTTCGAACCTCTGTTAAAATCACTCAGATCACCTTCCGGGATAGTAGCCAGCGGCTGCGTACCAAAATACTTTGCAATATCATCCGGGGTCACGAAGGTGTCATCCATCAGATACCGCACCAGCAGCACGCCGCAGCAGAGCACTGCACCCAAAAGCGCGCCCAGCATAGTATTGCGGGAATAGCTGGGGCTGGATTTCTGGCTGGGCACCACTGCATCCTCCACCAGATTGGGCGTTTCGGTCTCCATGATCTTGGGCAGGTAGATGCATGCCTGCTTGACCAGCTCATTTGCAATGTCTGCTGCACGCTGCGGGTCGCTGTCCGTGACCGTGACCTTCAGGATACGGGTATCATTGGTGTTGGTAATGCTGATCTGCTTAGAGAGCGCTTTGTAGTTCTCGTCCAGTTTCAGATTCTTGATGACATCCTGCAGCAGCGGACGACTCAGCATCAGTTCCTGATAGTCTGCCGTCAACTGTGCGCCGATTTGCAGGTCGGTCAGGTTGACGATGGAATTATTCGATGCCGACACGATGTAAATGCTGGACGATGCCTGATAAAGCGGCGTCACAAAGAAATAAGTAAAGCCAAATGCCAGTACGGCACCTGCCAGAAGGCAGGCAATGATCTGAAGCACATGACCCCAGAGCAGGTAGAACACCTCAACAAGGTCGATTTCCGTTTCGGTATCGTTGGCCGTGCTGACCAGAGGCTGCTGCACCCGACCCGGAGCGAGGTTGATCGTCTGTTGTTCCATCTCTATGAAATTTCTCCTTTATTCCTCATACTTTTTTATAAAACAGCTGCAAGATCGTCTGCATCCTGCTGTCTTCATCCAGATGATAAGCCCAATGCTCATCTTCCACCACATTGCTGCCGTCAATGGTAAGCAGATCCAGCTGTGTGTACTGCTTCATCTTGTCGGCCACATTGCTGACCGTCTTGCTGCCAATATCCGTTACCATGTAGTCGCTGAGGGCATCGTAGGCCTTTGCCGCAAATTCAGCATCCTGCTGCTGGAGCTTTATTTCCAGTGCTGTCAGGAACTGCCGCTGACGGGCCATGCGGGCAATGTTCGTCTCGTCATCCACATCATAACGGCTCCGCACATAGGTAAGTGCCTTGTCTCCGGTCAGCGTGACGGTCTCACCTTCCACCAGAGTGGGGTCTACTTTGGAAAAATCCGATGTGACTGTCAGCGTCACACCGCCTACAAGGTCGGTGAGGATGCCCACGCCATCCATCCGGACGGATATATAACCATCGATGTTCTGCCCTTCCAGCAGATTGGACACCGCAAGCTCTGTATTTTCACAGCTCTTTTCACGGCCATCGCCATAATAATAGGCCAGAGCGATCTGCTCCGTCTCATAGCCGATGACCTGTCCCTGCACACCCCGGACTGGAACATCCGTGATAGTATCACGGTTGATTTGGAGCACCTGCCACGTTTTGTTGGCGTCATCTACCACCAGGACCATCTGAACGTCAGCCTGGCCGCCGCCTTCATAGCTCTCATTGCTCACAGCCTCACCGGATTTATCCACGCCCATCAGCAGGTAAGTTTCAAGGTCTGCTCTCTGCACGTAGGTGTCACCATTGTAGGTGAGCTCTTTCAACTCCTGCGAACCGGCAATGACCTCATCGCCCGACTCATCCGAGCCAGTGGCAAACTTGCGGTTCTCCCAGCTGCGAAGCGCCAGCCCGCCGCCAATGAGTAAAATAAGGATCAGCACGACCGCAATGCCTGCCCGGATAACATCCTTCCGATGAAGGTGTTTATGACGACGATAACTCATGCAGTCACGAGACCCGGCACCGCCAGCTGGCGGGCATTTTCATCCATCTGGGTCAGGAATCTCTCACCCAGTTTGCGCAGCACCACGTCTCTTCCCCCTTTCAGATTTGGCGGACGGCTGCTCATGTTATGGCAGTCACTGCCCAGCAGCGGGATATCCGTCAGCTGTAGCAGTTCCAATCCCTGCTTTCTGGTCCTCCAGTGGAGCAGGGTCTCCGCATTCACCTGCAGCGCCACCGGAAGCTTTACCAGCTCCTCCAGCCTGCGGCGGTTGCCCTTGCTGAAGCAGAACCGTTCCGGATGGACCAACACCACATCAAAGTGCATATCCAGTACAAGCGTTGTCACAGCTTCGGCCTGCTGGTCTGTCCACTCTGAAAAAGGCATCTCCAGCATCAGTGTCCTTGTTCCTTCAACGCACAGCCGCTCCGGCTGATGCCGTTCCAGCCCTCGGAAATAGGCAACTTCCGCAGCCGGAAGGATACGGGGCAGCCCGCTGTTTTCCGGGATGGCCTCCCGCAGCTTTTTCAGCGCCGCTGCCCGGCGTTCCAGAAACCTCGTAATGCTGTTCTGCCCGGCGTAATAGTGAGAGGTCGCACAGACCATCGAGACGCCCATCTCTGCCAGTTTATGTAACATGTCCAGAGACATCTCCACACTTTTGCTTCCATCATCCATTTCCGGAAGGATATGTGCGTGCATCTCTATAAGCCCTGTTTCTTCCACTCTTTCGCCTGCCTTCCTCCACAACAGTTTTCCGAACAGAAATCCAAATATGGTGTGCCTTTTTTCATAGAAACAAGGCCGCTCCGGTCTTGTCTCTCTGCTCAGGTTCCCTCTTGTTTTTCCATTCTTGACTTATTTTATCACAATTCTACAATTACTTCAATAGCCACCCCCCCATTTTTAAGCACGAATTTATTTCATCACGCTATTTTTTGTTAAATATTTATTTTATTTGAGTAAAATCAAAAACAAGTGATATTTCCTTTTAAATTGATGGTCATCCTTGTTGTCCATGCCCGGCTCATAGCTGTCCTTATTACTCCTTGAATTGCCCCTTTTACTATGCGGAAAAATTACGACTGATTTCGACAAAAAAAAACACCCTTCCTCTCACGGAAACCCGCAAAAG
>DCCL01000203.1:2501-2725 GCA_002313795.1 Faecalibacterium prausnitzii | reverse complement strand
CATGTGGAGATCCCGCTGCAGTCCTACTTCCGCCTGAATGCTCCGGGTGCCGGTCAGTTCGAGCACACCCTTATCATCGTGGATAAGGGCGCATACCTCCACTTCATCGAGGGCTGCTCTGCCCCCAAGTATAATGTGGCCAACCTCCACGCCGGCTGCGTGGAGATCTATGTGGGCGAGAACGCCCGGGTGCGCTACTCCACCATCGAGAACTGGTCGAAGAA
>DCCL01000203.1:0-2452 GCA_002313795.1 Faecalibacterium prausnitzii | reverse complement strand
ATGTACAACCTGAACACCAAGCGTGCAAAGGTGGAAAAGGGCGGCACTATCGAGTGGGTGTCCGGCTCCTTCGGCTCCCACACTTCCTGCCTCTATCCCATGAGCATCCTGGCAGGAGAGGGCTCCCATATGGAGTTCACCGGCATCACCTTTGCCGGTGCCGGCCAGGATCTGGATACCGGTGCCAAGGTGGTGCACGCGGCACCCAACACCAGCTCCCACATCACCACGAAATCCATCGCCCGGGATGGCGGCATCTCCAACTTCCGCAGCTCGGTGACGGTGCTGCCCAACGCAAAGAACAGCAAGTCGGCAGTCTCCTGCGAATCCCTGATGCTGGATGACCGCTCCCGCTCCGATACCATCCCCGAGATGGATATCCGCTGTGACGCCGTGGATGTGGGCCATGAGGCAAAGATCGGCCGCATCAGCGAGGAAGCAGTCTTCTATCTCATGAGCCGCGGCCTCTCCGAAGAGGATGCCCGTGCCCTCATCGTGGGCGGCTTTGCAGAGCCTATCGCCAAGGAGCTGCCGGTGGAATACGCCGTTGAGATGAACAACCTCATCCATCTGGAAATGAAAGGCAGCATCGGCTGAGAGGGGGCACTTTGAATGAATACGACCAATATGAACCGCCTGCCGGTGCCGACCTGGAACCAGTGCGGCGTGAATGCGGCACCCGATGCCGCGGCTCTGCCGGAGACGCCCGGCGACTGGGGCGAAGCAGACCTCGCTGTCACCCTGCCCGGCGGTGTCGGTGAGAGCGAAGAAGAATTTACCGAGTTTGCAGAGAGCGGCATGGGCCCGGAGGCCGACGCCTTCCTGCTGGAAAATGCCACCATCCGCAATGCGCTGACCGTGGCCGAGAACGTGAAGGTGGAGCAGCCCGCTGTGTTTGAATTTACGCTGGACGCTGCCCATCCTAACAGCCTGAGCCTGCTGGATGTGGACGCCAAGGCAGGCAGTGACCTGACACTGGTGCAGGTGCTGCGGGGCGACGCTGAGAACGGCGTGGCCGCTGGTCTGGTGCGCATCCGCGCCGGAGAGGGCGCACACGTCAAGCTGGTGCAGGTGCAGATGCTGGGCATCCGCGCCCGCCGCTGGGGCGCTGTGGCCATCGAAGAGGGAAAGGGCGCAAAGGTGGAGCAGGTGCGCGTGGAACTGGGCGGCAGTGTGTCCGCCTGCGGTGCCCGTGCCCTGCTGGATGACCCGAAGAGCGAATACGATCTGGATGCCGTCTATTTCGGCGGCGGAGATGCGGTGCTGGACTACAACGATGTCTCTGTCCACACCGCCAAGGATACCCTCTGTGAGATGCACACCGCCGGTGTGCTGACCGATAACGCCAGCAAGATCCTGCGCGGCACCATCGACTTCCGCCGCGGCGCAAAGCGGGGCGTGGGCCATGAGAGCGAGGATGTGCTGCTCTTCAGCCCCACCGCCCGCAACCGCACCGCACCCCTCATCCTCTGCGGAGAGGAAGAGGTGGAGGGCCAGCATGCTGCCTCCATCGGCCGTCTGGACGAAGGAAAGCTTTATTATCTCCGCTCCCGCGGCCTGAGCGAAGCGCAGGCCCGCCGCCTGATGGTGGACGCCCGCTTTGCTCCCGCACTGGATAAGATCCCTCAGGAGGCCCTGCGCGAGGAAGTGCGGGCCGAAGCAGCAAGGAGGCTGGATGATCATGCAGAATAACCAGAAAAACCCCTGGGTCGGGGATTTCCCCATCCTTGCCGCTGATGAGAACGGCAATCGCCTTGTCTATCTGGACAGTGCCGCCACCACCCAGCACCCGAAACAGGTGCTGGGTGCCGTGACGAATTACTACCTCCACGACAACGCCAACCCCCACCGCGGCGTCTATGAGCTGGCCATGCGTGCCACCGACGCCCACGAGGGAGCCCGCCACCGGGTGGCGAAGTTCTTCCATGCCGGGGACGACGAGATCGTGTTCACCCAGAACACCACCGAATCCCTGAATCTGGTGGCCTACAGCTACGGGATGCACTTCCTCCACGAGGGGGACGAGATCGTTATCTCGGTGGCAGAGCACCACTCAGATCTGGTGCCCTGGCAGCGGGTGGCAGAGGCCACCGGTGCAAAGCTGGTCTACATGTACCCCAATGCTGCCGGATACCTGACTGAAGACGAGCTGGATAAGAAAATCACCAAAAAGACCAGGCTGGTCGCCATCGGCATGGTGTCCAATGTGCTGGGCCTGCGGGCTCCGGTGGAAGCCATCGTGGCCCGTGCCCACGCCGTGGGTGCTGTGGTGGTGCTGGACTGTGCCCAGAGCGCACCCCATATGCCGGTGGACGTGAAGAAGCTGGATGTGGATTTTGCCGCCTGCTCGGCCCATAAGCTCTATGCCCCCATGGGCATGGGCGCGCTGTATGCCCGCACCGAACTGCTGGACAAGATGCCGCCCTTCCTCAGCGGCGGCGACATGATTGGG
>DCCL01000179.1 GCA_002313795.1 Faecalibacterium prausnitzii | reverse complement strand
CGTTGATGGTCAGCGGGATGATGCGGTGATTCTCCCGGGCAGGGTGATTCAGACGGCCTGCATAGCCCTCGTTTTCCACGCAGAGCTGGCACTTGGGGTAGGCGCTCTGGGGGGCCAGCTTGGCGGCAGCGATGGCTTTGGGGTCTTTCTCGGGCTTGGACAGGTTGATGGTGATGTCCAGGTCGCCGTAGGGGGTCTTTGTCACCCACTTTACATCCCGTTTGATGCGGTAGCGGCGGATGTAGTCGGTGTCCTGGCTGAATTTATAGAACCAGTCGGTGGCAGCCTGCGGGCCGTCGGTTTCATAGCGCTCCTCAAAGTTAGCCCGCACGATGCTGGGCCGGGGCGTCAGCACGCCCATGAGCTTGGTGTCGAAGAGGTCGCGGGCCGTGGGGCTGTCGTCGCAGACGCCCCGGGCTACGGCATCGTCCAACAGAGTTTTCAGGATGCTTTCCAGATCGGAGTAGCAGACGTCACCCTCCGGCTCGGTGAAGCTGTCCAGCTGCATGGTCATGAGCAGCTGGTTGCGGATGTAAATTTCGTCGTCGGGCAGGATGAGGCCGGTGTCCAGACCATAGTTGACGAGCTGCTGGATGGCGGTAGAGATCACAGGACAGCGCCTCCCTCCGGGCGGATGGACAGGACATGGCAGCGGCCTTCTCCGAGGATGGCCTCCATGCTGGCCTTGAACTCAGACAGCATCTCCACCGGCACGAATGCCTGCACCGTACCGGCAAAACCGCCGCCGTGGACACGGACAGCGCCCTTGCCCTGCAGGAAATGCTTGGCGGCTGCGATGGTCACAGCCACTTCCTGATGCTCCTTGTAGCCTGCGGGGATGACGTTCTGCAGATATTCCCAGCTGCTGCGGCCGGACTCGTTCACGAGGGTCAGAAAGGTCTCAAAGTCGTCATTGCGGAGTGCAGCCACCTGCTTTGCCACACGGTCGTTGTCGGCATAGATGTGGAAAGCCCGGAGCACAGCGCGGTCGCCGCACTGCTTGCGGCACTCGGGCAGCTTTGCAATAAAGGTCTCAAAAGGTACATCCCGCAGCACTTCACCGCCGCAGACAGCAGCCACGGCGCGGCACTCGGCGGGGATGGCCGCATATTCGTCGGTCAGGTCGGCGTGGTCTGCACCGGAATCGAGGATGCAGAGGGCCAGACCGGCCTTGGAAAAGTCCACAGCTACCGGCTCGACCACCGGCTTTGCGGGGCTCTTGAAGTCAATGGTGATGATGTTGCCCACGCTGGAAGCCATCTGATCCATCAGGCCGCAGGGCTTGCCGAAGTAGACGTTCTCTGCCCACTGGCCGATCTGTGCAATGGCGATGGGGGAGACCTTCTCGGCCATGAAGCAGTCGTTGAGGATGACGCCGATGAGCACTTCGAAGGCGGCAGAAGAGGAAACGCCGCTGCCCTTGGGCACGTTGGAGGAGATGTAGACATCCAGACCGGAGAGAGCCGCACCCCGCTGAGCAAAAGCAGCACACTCGCCGCGGAGCAGGGCAGCGGTGGTGTTCTCCTCTTCCTTCCGGGCATCGAGGTCGTTCAGGTCGATGATGCACAGGTCATAGCCCTCACTCTGGACACGGAGCTGTTTCTTGTCATTGGGGGCAGCAGCAGCGATCATATCGATGTTCACGCTGCCGGCCAGCACACGGCCATGCTGGTGATCGGTGTGGTTGCCGCCGATCTCGGTGCGGCCCGGGGCGCTATAAAGACCAGCCTCAGCGTGGGGGCCGAAGGTCTTTTCCAGACCGTCCAGCACGGCGGTATAGCGGGCGGCTTCGGGGGCCGTCTCGCCGGGAGCACAGCAATACAGGGAGGCCAGGCGTGCGGCGTGGACGCCGTCGGACAGCTCCTGCTTCCATACGGGAATAGACTTCATCATGGAATCTTCCTCCTGACAGACAGATACTTTTTTGTTTCGTGTGCGGCCCTGCTGCCGCTGCAGAGGGCCTTCTACCCTTATAGTAAAGGATTTGACCGCAAAAAACCATGTGTTATTGTTGCATCTCAATGAAAAGTTGCAAAAAATCCCTGCCGGAAGCGCCCGGCAGGGATACAACAGAATATTTCCAGAGAAAATACAACTGGACCAAAAGCTTTTTTCAAAACGGCAAAAGCATTGTGAAACTGCCACAAAGCGGCCGGAGAGTGCACCGTCTGGGCAGAACAGACGAAAATATGGAGAAACCTTACTGCGCCATGGGGCCTTTTTCGGTCAGGCCGTCCATCCCGAGCATTCCTTCCAGTGCGGCGATGTCGGTGGTGATGTCCAGAGCATCGGAGGCGAACAGCTTGTCCAGCTGATTTTCAAAGGCTGTGACCAGCATATCCATGGAGCGCTCGATGCTGCTCCGGGCTTCGGCGATGTTCTGGCCCTGTACGTCCTCTGCCGGGAGCTGGGCATAGGCCCGCAGCAGCTTGAGGGCGGTGGGCAGGTAGTAATCCATGAATTTTTGCAGCTGGGCTTTCTTGTTGGAGTCTTTGCGGGCCAGCTCAAAGATGCGGGCGCTGATAGATTCCAGCCGGGCGATCTTCTCCGTCATCACCGGGTCGGGGATGGAGTCGTTGACCTCCTTCAGCTGGCGGAGCAGGCTGGCATAGGCGTCCTCCGGCGGGGCAGGGGAGGGCTGCGGTGGGGCTTTGGGTTCCGGCCGGGGAGGCCGGGGCGCTTCGCCCCGCACGACGAGGGTGTTCGTCCGGTTGTCGATGTAGGCATCTGCGCCGAAATAGCCGTGTTCGATGGCGCTTTCCAGCGCGGAACGGCCCGCTGCATCGCTGACGCCTGCGGCCGCAAACAGCTCATGGAGGGAGATGTTGTCCCGCTGCCCCACGATCTTATCCAACAGCCGTTCCAGCTTCCGGGTGCGGTTCATGTGCAGGCCGGTGAAGAGGGCCGCACCGCCGCCCAGCATCTGGGCCAGACAGGAAAAGACATCAGCCATCCCGGCGGCACCCTCCATAAACAGGCTGTGTGCGCCTGCCAGCAGGAAAATTGCACCGCCTACCGTGCACAGAGTGGTCAGGGTCTGGTGGTTTTTCTTGGCCTTTTTCTGTTCCTGAGTGGGGACATCGTGGCCGTAGACCGGTTCGCCCTGCGGGTCGGTGCGGGTGTCCTCGGCCCGAAAATCGGCAGTGTAGGCCGCAGCCGCCAGCTCCTTCTTTTCTGCATCCTTGTCGATGTGCTTGAGGATGAAGAACAGCAGGCCCAGCGGGCCCGACATGGCAAACAGGATAAAGATGGCAATGGTGGGGATATGGGCAAAAAAATGCTTTTTCGGCTGCATGAAAGACCCTCCGGACGATGACGATGATGACGATATAGAATAAAACAAAAAAGAAAAGGCCGCGTTCCATCTTATTATAGCGGAACGCAGCCTTTTTGTTAAGGTGTTAAGGGAAATTATGATATCAGGCGAAAGGCAAGGGAGCAGAGCCGTTCAGCACGGAAACCGTTACTTCATCAGGCTGCACACGGCCTCGGCGTAAGCAGCGGGGTCATCCACAGGCAGACCCTCAATGAGCTGTGCCTGAGCGTAGAGCAGAGCGCTGTACTTCTTGAGCTTCTCGGTGTCGCCAGCCTCCTGTGCAGCCTTCAGCACGGCGAACACGGGGTGGTTGACGTTCAGCTCCAGAACCTTGTCGCTCTTCACGTCTTCGCTGCCGGGCTGCTTGGAGAGGACTTTCTCCATCTCGATGGACAGCGGGCCTTCCGAAGACAGGCAGACCGGGTGATCCTTCAGACGGGTAGAGACCTTGACTTCCTTCACCTTGCCGTCCAGAGCGTCCTTCATGGCGTCGAACAGAGCCTTGTTGGCCGTGGTGGCTTCCTCAGCGGCCTTCTTCTCATCCTCGGTCTCAAGGCCCAGGTCGCCGCTGTTGACATTCTTGAACTCCACAGTGCCGTCCTTGCCCTCGGCATCCTTGCGGGGATAGGTGCGCATGATCTGCAGGCAGAACTCATCCACATCCTCGGTCAGCAGCAGGACATCGTAGCCCTTGTCCATGACCAGCTCAGCGGCAGGCAGCTTTGCCAGACGGTCGGTGGAATCGCCGGCGGCAAAGTAGATGTACTTCTGCTCTGCGGGCATCTTGTCCACATATTCCTGCAGAGTGACCATCTTCTTCTCCTTGGCAGACCAGAACAGCAGCAGGTCGCGCAGCAGCTCGGCGTGCATGCCGTAGTCGGAGTAAGCGCCGAACTTCAGCTGACGGCCAAATTCCTTCCAAAAGCTCTCGTACTTCTCACGGTCATTGGTCAGCATGGCATGGAGCTCCTTCTTGATTTTCTTTTCCAGAGCATTGTGGATGAGCTTGAGCTGGTTGTCCTTCTGCAGCATCTCACGGCTGATGTTCAGGCTCAGGTCCTGACTGTCTACGATGCCCTTGACGAAGCTGAAGTAGTCGGGCAGCAGGTCGGCACACTTCTCCATGATGAGCACGCCGGAAGCGTACAGGGCCAGACCCTTCTCGTAGTCCTTGGTGTAGAAGTCATAGGGGCGATGACTGGGGATGAAGAGCAGGGCGTTGTAGTTTGCAGTGCCCTCGGTGCGGCTCACGATGACACGGGCGGGGTCAGCGTAGTCGTTGAACTTATCCTTATAGAAGTTTGCGTACTCCTCATCGGTGACTTCGCTCTTCTGCTTCTTCCAGATGGGCACCATGCTGTTCAG
>DCCL01000153.1 GCA_002313795.1 Faecalibacterium prausnitzii | reverse complement strand
AGCTCCGGATGCATTTCCGGCGGGAGCGGAAGAATGCCCCCACCCTCTCGCTGCAGGAATCGCTGGAAGCTGGCAAGGAAGATTCCGACCTCACCCTTGCGGATGTGCTGCAGGACGGCTTCCGGATGGAGGAGAACTGTGAGCGGCAGGACGAAGCCCGGCGGCTACGTCAGCTCATCGAGGGCCTGCCTGCCCGGGAGCGGAAGCTTATTCTATTAAGGTACGGTCTGGCGGGTCAGCCGCCCCTCACCCAGCTGGAAACGGCTCAGCTGCTGCAGATCAGCAGAAGTTATGTTTCCCGCCTCGAGACCCATGCTCTGGAACTTCTGCGGGCCGGATGGGAACCGAAATGACTTTCTCTTGCATTCCTCACGAAACTGTGGTACAATATTAAGGCACACGATATGTGCCTTGTCGGACAGCGCCTGCTGCGTGGTTCGGCATACGGATGCGGGCCCTGTACGATGGAGCCGCTGTGAACCAGGTCAGGTGGGGAACCAAGCAGCCTTAAGCGGCGCGCCCCGTGCGTTTCAGTCAGCCTGCATCCGTATGCCGAGTTACGCAAGGCGGGGGTCACACCCCGTCAGCGCTGTCCGATTTTTTATTATCCAGACGGGAGGAAGCTTCGATGTATCGCGCCTTATACCGCAAATGGAGACCCCAGCGGTTTGAAGATGTCGTCGCACAGCGCGGCATCGTCACCGCACTGCGCAATCAGGTGGCGACGGGCCGCGTGGGCCATGCCTATCTGTTCACCGGCGTACGCGGCACCGGCAAGACCACCTGTGCCAAAATTTTTGCCAAGGCGGTCAACTGTCTGCATCCCCACAACGGCGACCCCTGCGGTGAGTGCGAGATCTGCAAGGGCATCGACAACGGCAGCATCCTTGATGTGGTGGAGATGGACGCTGCCTCCAACAATGGCGTGGATGATATCCGCGACCTGCGGGACGAGACAGCCTATACCCCCAGTGCCTGCCATTATAAGGTATACATCATCGATGAGGTGCACATGCTGTCCACGGCGGCCTTCAATGCACTGCTGAAAACGCTGGAAGAGCCGCCTGCCCATGTCATCTTCATTCTGGCCACCACCGAGATCCAGAAAGTCCCGGCCACCATCCTCTCCCGCTGCCAGCGATATGATTTTACCCGCATCGGGCCGGAGGATATCGCCCAGCGGGTGGAATATATCGCCGGACAGGAGGGCCTTGAGCTGACCACCGACGGTGCAGAGCTTATCTCCCGTCTGGCCGATGGTGCCATGCGTGACGCCCTCTCCATTCTGGACACCTGCGCCGGCGTCACTGCGAAGATCGATGCCGATGTAGTCTGCCGGATGGCTGGTGTCACCGACCGCAGCTACCTGTTCCGCATTTCGGATGCTCTGGAAGCGCAGGACGGTGCCGCTGCTCTGGCCCAGCTGGCCGCACTGCGGCAGCAGTCGGTGGATGTGAAGCGCCTGACCGAAGAGCTTATCGCCCACTATCGTGCCCTGATGCTGGCCGCTCTGCCCGGCGGGCAGAGCCTGCTTTCCGGTGTCTCGCCGGAGGAAGAGGCGCAGTACCTTGAAAAAGGGCCGCAGCTGGGGCAGAGAGAGGCCATCCGAGCCATCCGTACTCTGGGCAATGCTCTTGAGCACATGACCCGGGGCAGCGACCAGCGCATCGAGCTGGAACTCGCCCTCTTCACCCTCTCGGAACCGCCTCAGACCATGGCCGCTCCGGCCGCGGCAGCGCCTGCACCGGCAGCTGCTTCTGCGGCCCCGGCCGTCCGGCCTTTTGCATCGGCCCCCGTGCAGCCTGCTCCGCAGCCTTTTATGCGTGCGCCGGTCTCCCCGGCCCCGGCAGAACCTGTTCCGGCACCCGCAGCTGTTCCTGTGCCGTCCGAAAGTCCCGCCGCAGCGGCCGAGCCACAGAAAGCCGCCGCACCAGTTGCAGAACCGGCCCCCGTTGAAGCAGCAGTGCCGCCCCGCGCCCAGGAGATGCCTGCACCCATTGAGGATGAGCTTCCTCCGCTGCCAGACGAACCTCCGGTGGCAGAAAGCGCTCCCCTGCCCTGGGATGAGCCGACTGCACCGGTGACGGCCCCCATCCCGGCAGAAAAACCGGTGGAGCCCGCCCCGCCCGCACCTTCTGAAGTGCCCGCTGGTCAGACACCTGCACCGGAATACACCGCCGACCCCACCCTCGACCGGCCCCGCAAGGTAGCCGCTGAGGGCATCAATCCCTTTGAGCAGTGGAGGGAAGTCGTCAAGCTGCTGCAGGAAAAAGACCCCATGCTCCACAGCTACCTGCGGAAGTCGAAAGCCTATTTCGACGGCACCCGGGTGCTCATCGACGGTGGTAAGACCTTCCGGGATTTTATCCGGGTCAACAAGGACAGCCAGCGGCTCATCAAAAAGCTCATTGCTCAGGTGTCGGGTGTTGCTGTGCCCATCGGCCCCTATGAGCCCCGCACGGCAGCTAAGACAGCTTCCAATGCGGAGCAGTCGCTCCACGCACTGGAAAAGCTGGGCTTGGAAGTCACGATTGAGGACAGCGCAAAAAAGAGCTCTCCCAAACGCTGATGTGTCATCTCCCCCAAGGGAAAACCTCTGGTAAAACAGAGGGCAGAAGTCACCAAATCAAAACTTTATATAACAAAAGGAGAATCCTATTATGAAAGCAAGAATGCCCGCAGGCTTTGGCCGCCCCGACGTGAACGCCCTGATGCGTCAGGCTCAGAAGATGCAGGAAGATATGAAGGCCAAGCAGGCCGAACTGGAAGCTGCCGAGTACACCGGCAGCGCCTCCGGCGAGATGGTCACGGTCCGGATGAACGGCAAGCACGAGGTGCTGGGCATCACCATCAAACCCGAAGCCGTTGACCCGGACGATATCGAGATGCTGGAAGACCTGGTGGCCGCAGCCGTCAACGCCACCGTCAAGCAGGTGGACGAGACCGCCGAGGCCGAGATGGGCAAGCTGACCGGCGGCCTGAACATCCCCGGCCTCTGATACGGAGGGATACGCATGGGTTATACCGCAGCGCCGCTGGAAAAGCTCATTGAGCAGTTCAGTCAGTTTCCCGGCATTGGCCGCAAGGGCGCGACCCGGATGGCCTATCAGGTGCTGAGCATGTCGGATAAGGACGCCGCTGCGCTGGCCGAGGCCATCCAGAACGCCCACACCCGGCTCCACCGCTGCCGCATCTGCCAGAACTACACGGAGGGGGAGCTCTGCCCCATCTGTTCCAGCGCCAAGCGGGACCGCTCCACCATCTGCGTGGTGGAGACTCCCCGCGACGTGCAGGCGTTCGAGCGCACCCGGGAATATCACGGCCTGTATCACGTTCTGCACGGTCTTATCAGCCCTATGGACGGCATCGGTGCCGAACAGCTCTCGGTGAAAGAACTGCTGGCCCGGCTGGGCAGCGGTGAGGTCAAAGAGGTCATCATGGCCATGAACCCCACTGTGGAGGGCGAAGCCACCGCCATGTATCTGGCCAAGCTCATCAAGCCGCTGGGCATCAAGACGACCCGGCTGGCTTATGGTCTGCCCGTGGGCGGCAGTCTGGAATACACCGATGAGACCACCCTTTACCGGGCCCTCTCCGGCCGTGATGAGCTGTAACGGCAGATTTTATGGAATCTTAACGTTTTCTTCAAAAGTCGCTCTTGAAAACCCGGTAAAATATGATATAATGACAGGACAGATGGAAAGGAGGCGCGCTTCATGGCACCCACAAAAGAACGTCCGGCGACGAAGACCATCGCCACAAACCGCGAAGCGCGTCACGAGTACTTTGTGCTTGAAGCGCTGGAGACCGGCGTTGAGCTGAAGGGCACCGAGGTCAAGAGCCTGCGTGCCGGCGGCGTCAACCTGAAAGACAGCTGGGTCGATATTGAGGACGGCGAGCTTCTGGTCAAGGGGATGCACATCACCCCCTACGACCACGGCAATATCTTCAATCAGGACCCTCTGCGGGTGCGGCGTCTGCTGGCTCACAAGAATGAGATCCGACGGCTGCACCAGCAGTGCAAGCTGCAGGGCTACACTCTTGTTCCCCTCTCACTTTACTTCAAGCATGGCCGCGTCAAGATGGAAGTCGGTCTCTGCAAGGGCAAAAAGCTCTACGACAAGCGGGCCGACGCTGCAAAGCGCGATGCCAAGCGTTCCATCGACCGGGCCGTTAAATCCAACGGCAAATTCTACTGATTCTCTTTCAGGCAGCATTCCTGCCCGGAGACCACCAAGCTTTCTGCGCATGGAAACATGCGCTTCATGGGGGCGTAAAGGTTTCGACGGGGGGAGCGAGGCCTGGGCAGCGGGTAGCAGTGGGGGAACTGCTCTAAACTCCTCCAAAAAATTAACTGACAACAATAATTATCAGTTGCTCGCAGCCTGAGCGCTGCGCGTTCCGCCCACTCTTGTGTCGTGTGGGGTCGGGGCGTCCTTTAGACACAGCACCTGAACGGACCTAAGCTTTGCGGACCGGCAGGAACTCATGAAGCTACTGAAGCGTTAGCCTGACGATCGGCGTGACGCGGAGGGAATGTTGTAGATCGCCTGCACCCGGAGACACCTACGCTGAACTCTTTTCGGACATGGGTTCGACTCCCATCGCCTCCACCAATCAAGAGCAAAACGAACACAGGGCCACCATTCAAATGATTGGCAATGTGTTCGTTTTGTTTTGTGAGATTCCAACCGTCCTCGTATAAATGAAAAAAAGTGCCCGCACTTTCCATTTCGGATTGTGCGGGCACTTTTCTTTTTTCTGCTTTTTTCCTGTTAGAATTTACCGAAATGCAGACAAGCCGAGTACATATCGGCTAAAATTATCGGCAAAGGAGACCAAAGGCTATGATTAGAATTTTGCTGTCTACCCGTCTTGGCGAACGGCGGATGACACAGAGCGAACTTGCACGTGCAACAGGGATTCGTTCCCAGACCATCAATGAGCTGTACCACGATTTTGCAGAGCGCGTCAGCCTAGATGATCTCGACCTCATCTGTGAGGCTCTGGACTGCGAGCTGGAAGGCCTCATTGCGAGGGAGCCTAACCCGGAGCGCAGAGTCAAAGAGGTGCGGCGCATCCCTCAGACCGTGAGCAAGTCACGCAAGAAACAACCCATCTCCTGCCCGGACGCTTGACGCATCCGGGCTTTTTTCATACTTCTGTACCGTCCGGAAAACGAAAACTGACAACCAGTTCCGCACCAAGGACTGTTGCAATCTGTTCCAATTCATCATATTTGAATTTTCCTGTTTTCATCCGCTGGTTGAATGCCTGCGGAGTAGTTCCAATCTGCCGGGCAAGTTCTGCCTCTTTCATTTTAGCTACGGTTTCTGCCAGTTTGATTTTTGTGGAGAAATCCATACTTATCACCTCGGCCTAATTATATAGAGTTTTCTTTATTGTGTCAAGAAAAACATTGAAAAATCTAGGAAAATCTTAAAGAAAAACCTTGACATTGTAAAGGAAATCCTGTATAATAAAGATGTTAAGAGGAACAGCAAAGTTCCTCGGAAAGGAGGATAGACCGATGGATGAAAAAACAAAAGCTCTGAAAGAGCTGCTGGAAATCTTGGTCGAACATCCTGATCTTGCAGAGCGGATAACGATCACGATTAAACCCAACAGAATCATTCAGAGCAACGAGGCCCCCACGGATAACAAGTAATCCGTAAAAGCAGGGCGGCGGGTAGGAGCCGCCGCCCTCGCTTTTTAATTATAACCACCCATCGATAGAAAATCAAGGAGAATATATATGAACAGAGAACGCAGAAAGACCTTGCGGGGCATAGCTGACCAGATTGAAGTCCTCCAGTTGAAGCTCGAAGAACTTCAGGCTGAGGAAGAGGAATACCGGGATAGTTTTCCAGAAAACCTCCAGAGCTGCGAGCGGTACGAGTGTGCCGAAGCGGCTTGTGAAGCTCTTTCGGAAGCCATAGACAATTTGGAAGACGCTGTAAGCAATATTGAAGATACCATTGCGTAAGGAAGAACAGACAATGAAAAAAGTAATCTTTAGCTACGATTCTAAAGATATGAAACACGGCCAGAACGGTGAGATCGGTGAGGCTTGTGCGTCCATCCTGCTGGACGATGACCGGGCAGAGGAAATTCGCGCTGCATTCAACGAGAACCGCAAAGCCGCAGCTGCCTACAGCGTGCAATCGGCTTCTGCTGGAGCTGCGAGCACCTGCGCGGTCGCGGGTACATTGAAGGTAGCCTCAAGAGTGTGGAAGTCGAGGAGGTCTAAATTATGAAACTCTACAAATACACTGGCACCATTTCCGAGGTTTCCTTCCGCAACAGCACCGCTTGTGATATCAAGCTGTACGATATGAATGACCGCGACAAGGCTCCCACCCGGCTGGAGGTTGTCGGTGCTCTTGGCAAGTACATCTGGGACATCGAGGGCACTGATGCAGAAGAACGGTACATCCCGAACGATTTCTACTTTGACGATAACCT
>DCCL01000178.1:4599-8824 GCA_002313795.1 Faecalibacterium prausnitzii | reverse complement strand
TGCACCGGCTCCCTTTTTTCTATTGATGTATTTTTGCGGCTTTGGCCCGGCGGCGCTTGACCGCAGGGCAGAAAGCGGTGTATCATCATGTCATAATGGAAAAGAAAATGCGGCCGGCATTCGGTGAGGCTGCATCAAGGAGGAAACTGTTTATGGAAAATTTTTTGATATCACTGGATGCCATCATCCCATTTCTGCTCTATCTGGCCTTCGGCTACTGCTCCCGCCGGGCCGGGGTCTTCGATGAGGAATTTGCCACCCGGCTCAACCGGGTGGTGTTCCGGCTGTTCTTTCCCTTTCTGACTTTTTATAATATCTACAGCGCCAATATGAGCGCCGTGCCCAGTGCCCGGCTGCTGGGGGCTATCCTCATCACCCTGCCCCTGCTCATCCTCTTTCTCTGCTGGGTCGTGCCCCGCTTCGTGAAGGAGCGCCCCAAGGCGGGCGTTGTGGTGCAGGGCATCTACCGCAGCAATGTGCTGCTCTACGGCCTGCCCCTGACCATCAATCTGTTCGGCTCTGAGAGCGCTCCCATGGCGGCAATGATCGTCACTATCTGCATCACCATCTATAACATCACAGCAGTGCTGGTGCTGGAATGGTTCGGTGGTGAGTCCCACAGCGACCCGAAAAAACTGGTGCTGAGCTGCTGCAAGAACCCGCTGCTGCAGGGCGCGGCCATGGGCCTGCTCTTCTTTGCGCTGGGCATCCATATCCCGGCTCCGGTGGAGAAATTCGTGTCGGCGTTCTCCAACATGACCACCCCGCTGGCCCTCTTTATTCTGGGGGCAACGCTCCACTTCCCGGCCATCAAAAAGAATGCAAAGTATATCATCGGGGTGCTGTCCATCAAGATGATGCTCCTGCCGGCCCTGACCCTGATGCTGGGTCTGGCGCTGGGTCTGCATGGGCTGGAACTGTTCCTCCTGATGATGGTCTATGCGACCCCCATCGCAACGGCTTCTTACCCCATGGCCCAGAACATGGGCTGTGACGGTGAGCTGGCAGGCCAGCTGGTGATGCTGAGCACGGTGGTGTCGCTGTTTACCCTGTTCTTCTGGATCTACCTGATGAAATCCATGATGCTGTTCTGAAAAGAAAACCTGCCGCTGCGCACAGACAAATGGAGCAGCGGCAGGTTTTCTTTTCAGGATGCTTTGCTCTGCCGGTATCCACGATCCATGATTCCTAAAAGAAATCAGGCAAAAAATAAAGAAGCAAGACGTTCTGCCGATAAAAAATCAACAGAACGTCTTGCTTTTCTTATGCATCGAGCCAGTCCGTTACCAGCCTGTTTGCCGCATCCGGCTCTGTCTGCACAGTCACACCAGAGACAGCCAGTCCATCCAAAACAGCTGCACCGGGGCATTCGGCTTGAATATCCCTTACGGTATCCGCCAGCCCACTCCCTGCATGAGTGCAGAACGGAACGATGGTCTTTCCTGTAAAATCGTAGGATTCGAGAAATGTATAAACGGCCATGGGCATATCCCCATACCAGATGGGATACCCCAGATAAATGACATCGTATGTGTCAAAATCTTCTACATCTGCTGCCAGCTCAGGCCGTGCCACGGAATCGCGCTCCTGTATCGCGGCCTTTTTGCACTCTTCGTAGCTTTCTGGATATGCATTGACGGTCTTTATATGGAACAGCGTGCCGCCTGTGTTCTCTGCGACCAGTTCTGCGAGAAGCTCGGTGCTGCCTTTTTCCACCACGCCAACATTGTAGTTTTCACCGGCACGGGAAAAATAAGCCACCAGCACTTTGGAATCCGCTGAAAGGTCAGCAGGCTGTAGTGGACTGCTCCGGGAAGAATCCGCATGGGTGGTTGCGGACGCAGATGCATCCACAGAAACGCTTGATGCGCTTGCCGTTGCAGCGGATGCGATTTTTCCGCAAGCCGCCAGAACCAGGGAAAGCAGGAAAGCCATAAAACAAAGTTGAGTCCGTTTCCCCATCAGGCGTTGCGTTCCGGCTTCAGCGGGCCATAGAAGTAGCTGGCTGTTGCACCGCCATCCACCAGGAAGGTGGAGCCGGAAATGAACGCACCCTTGTCACTCATGAGCAGCTCGGCCACATTTGCCACTTCATCTGCCGTACCGGGACGGCCAGCGGGGCACTTAGCAAACATATTCTTGTAAAAATCACCACGAGGACCGTTGAACTCATCCAGTGCCAGCGGGGTCACAATGATGCCAGGCGCAATGTCATTCAGGCGGGCACCATGCCTGCCCCACTCCACAGCCTGTGCCATCACGCGCTTTTCGTTGCAGCGCTTTGCCAGCTGATAGGCATGAAGCGTATCGCGGATGTTTTCCGGCTGCAAGAAGTCCAGACCAAGCAGTTCTTCGGTGGGAGTCGTGGCAAGCTGGGCATCCTGCTCTGCGGTCAGGGCAGGCATCCGCCAGCCGGACTGGCTGGAAATGGTGACACCTACGCCGCCGGGGGCGATCACTTTGCCCACCTCTTCCAGCAGGACAGCAGTGCCGTAGAGGTCTACCTTCAGGATGGCTTCAATGGGAGCCTGACTGGGCGAAACGCCAGCGGCGTTCACCAGCATCTTGATGCTGCCGTACATCTGGCCCTCTGCGATCAGGTTCCGGATGGAATCACGGCTGGACAGGTCCATCTCCACCGGAACAACGTCGAAGCCGGCCTCGTTCATCGTTCTGGCAATGGCCTGTGCATTTTCCAGCTTCTTGTCACCGACCACGATCTTCATGCCGGTTCCCATCCGGCGGGCAATGGCCATGCCGATCTGTCCGGCACCAGCCCATAACATAACATCTTTCATTGAATATTCCTCCTTTTTATTCCCCGGCCGGGAAATCAGTGGAAGCAGCCAGTTCGGTCTGCTTTTCGTGATCTGCCACACGCTCCTTCAGACGGATCAGGGCGACATTCAGCGCCTGCGAGCCGAGAACCATGCGCAGCGGAGCAGGGTTTTGTTCGGTGCTCTCAATAATACGCTGTGCCATGCGTACAGGGTCGCCGGGAGCAAGCCCCTTGCTCTTGTCGAGCATATTCAGGAAGCCGTGGCAGCTGTCGTATTCCGGCATCCGGTGGGTGACCTTTGACGCTTTTATTGTAATCGACTGCCTGCTGTGAATCAATTTTACTTTCGGCCTGTATCGATAAGAAAAACTGATACGAAAAAAGCGGCAGAACCACACAAGGCAGTTCTGCCGCTTTCCGATGATTTTTTATTTTTGAAACTGCGCTTTCAGCAGGCTGGCAAACTCCTCCACATAGGTATTGGCCTGCCCCTTTTTCCAGAAGGCACAGTAGTTTCGCAGGATTGGAGTTTCACCGCGCACCAACGGGAGCCTCACGGTCGAAGCCCCCATCGCAGGCAGAGTCGTCCTGCCTTCTACCGGAAGAAAGCCCTTTCGCCCGATCACCATCAGCCGGGCCTCTTCCAGATTTTTCGGCGTACAAAATCTCGCTCTGGATGCCCACAACGGTCTGATAATAGTCCTGTTCGGTTTCCTTCTGCCCTTCCGATGCCACCAGAATGCACGGAACATTTTTCAGTTCCTGCGGCGTGATGTGGGGCAGCTGTGCCAGCGTACTGCGGGCAGACAATTCTACAAAGCTCTCACAGGTCGTCAGAAGCAGATTGACATATTCCTCCGAGAAGGCGCGCCGCTGGTCATTCAGCACCATATCCACTTCTTCCGAACGCATGGCGGCGTAAAGCTCCTCATGGTTGCCGTATTTGATGGAAACGGAAACGTCCGGGTGCTTTTCGGAAAACAGCTCCAATGCCTGATGAAATTCACTGCCCGTATAGCAGCGGAGATAGCCGATTTTTAAGGAGGATTGATCTCCTTTTGCAATTTTGGAAGCCTCATTGCACATCCGCTCATAGTCTGCTGTCAGGATCAGGCTTTTCTGATAGAAGTATTCTCCGGCAGGCGTCAACCGAAATGAACGGTTTCGACGTTCCAGCAGCTTGAACCCGAGTTCCCGCTCCAGAGCCTGGATTTGCTGAGAGATCGCCGATTGGGAGATATAGTTTTCTTCTGCTGCCTCTGAAAAACTGTTCAGCCGAACGACAGATTGAAAATATTTGAGCTGTTTCAGCATGGGGTGTCCGCCCTTTCTGACAGATTTTATAGGATTCTATCGCTGATGCAGTGCTGATAGAAGAATCGCGATATAACAAAAAGAGCAACTTCCATCAGAAGTTGCCCAATTTGGTGCGGATAAGAGGACTTG
>DCCL01000178.1:4158-4477 GCA_002313795.1 Faecalibacterium prausnitzii | reverse complement strand
TTCAGCTCGGAACATGTATTATTATACCACGGATACAGAGAATGTCAAGCGTTTTTGCAAAAAATCTTTTCACAATTTTTATTTCGAAAATTGTTGCACTCCGTATAGCCGGAATGGGGCGAAAAATCCGGTGGGATATGGTACAATAGAAAGCACCCCCCGCAGAGTGCGGACTAATTATGGAAGAGGGAAACAAAGGATGTTCAATATCATTATCTTTATCATCGGCGCAGGCATTATGTTCTATATGGCGTGGAAGAGCCGTTCGCTCCGCCGCAGACTGATGACAAAGGGCGAGAAGGTGGAGGCCACGGTAGTG
>DCCL01000178.1:0-4136 GCA_002313795.1 Faecalibacterium prausnitzii | reverse complement strand
TTGTGCAGAGCAAGGATGGCGAAGCCTATATCATGGAGTTCACTACAGCAGGCGGCACCCATCGGCTCCATTATCCCAAGTCCTCCAAGGGAAAAGAACTGGCACAGGGCAGCACTGTCACCCTTTATTATGACCCCGAAGACCCCTCCGAAATGTATGTGGAGGGCGACAAGGCCATTCTGGGCGCTGAGGTGCTGTACGTAGTGCTGGGCATCGTCCTGCTGGTGCTGATGGTCGGCATCGTCCGCTGAGAAGGAGGAAGAAAGATGACTCTGGAACATTTTGGTATGGCAGAGCCGGGGGACTGCCGGGTGGTGTTCTCGGCTTCGGCAGAGGAACTGGAACAGGCCGTGCAGGCAGAAAAGGCCGCACCGGAGGCCCCGCAGGAGGAAGAAGACCTGTTGACGGCGGCAGTGAACCGGGCCATTCTGGAAGGCTTTTCGCCCCTGTTTGCTCAGCTGATGAAGGAGCATGATCTGCAGCCTGTCACCGACCCGGATTTTGAACTGCTGGCGGTGAACCGGGCAGAGGGCTTCCGGGCGGGGGCACAGTTCTTCTGCCTGCCGCCGCTGGAGCTGGGAAACTATACCGGCTTCGTTCAGCCGGCGGAGCCACACCCCATCCGGGAGCTGACCATTGCGCTTGAGATAAACCGGAACCATGGCGCAGAGGAGCGGGCTGCTGATGCCGAGGGCAGGCAGGTGCTCCGGGAGCGGGTGACAAAGGAAATTTACGCCAAGCGCTGCCAGCAGGCAGAGGCTGTGGCAAAGCAGAACCTTCTGGCGCAGCTGGGCGGCAGCGTCACCGGTCCGCTGCCCAAACAGCTGGTGGCGGGCAATTACTTTGCCGAACAGCGCCAGTTCAACCTGCGGATGCAGGCCAACGGCATCAATTTTGACCAGTACCTCCAGGTGCGGGGCCAGACGGTGGAAGAGTTCCGGGCATGGCTCCACGCCGAGGCGGAACAGAAGCTGCGGAGCCGTCTGGGGCTGCTGCTGGTGGCGCAGAAAGAGCACCTCTGGCCCACCGATGCCGAGGTGGAAGAAGAGCTGACCCACTGGGACGACCGGCGGGATGGGGAACACACCTTCCCCTCCAATGACCGCCGCCGGGCTGCGCAGCGCCTTGCTTCCAGCCGGGCCGCTGCCTTTGTGCTGGCCCATTCGACCCTGACGCCTCCCCCTGCGGAGCCGGTTATCCTGAAAGCGGAAAATCATTGAAAAAGATAATATTGTGATTTCGTGGAAATGATGATATACTTGAGTTAAGAATCTTAGCCGTGAACAGCGCGTCCATCTGCCCACGACAGAAGTTTGAAGACCAGAAAAAAGGGAGGCTTTACCGCATGAGCGACAATGTTTTTATGGAGGACCGGAAACAGCTGGAATTTACCGAGTATCTCAACTACGACGAGAATGGACGGGGAAATCTTGGCGCAGAGCTGCCGGTGATGGTCTATCGGATGCTGGAATTTTCCCTGAAGGATGAGCTCATCCGCCGCTTTGGCAAGGAAGAACAGATCGATATCTTCCGCAAGGCGGGCCAGAAGGCCGGGGAACATTTTGCAAAGCATTTTCTGGATATGGAACTGCCTCTTGACCGCTTCGTGGGCCAGCTGCAGGACAAGATGCAGCAGATGAAGATCGGTGTCCTCCGCATCGAGGATGTGGATGAGGCCAGCGGCCGCATCATCCTGACCGTGGCCGAGGACGCCGACTGTTCCGGCCTGCCGGTGCTGGGGGAAACGGTCTGCAACTACGATGAGGGCTTTATCGCCGGCATCCTCTCCCTCTACTCCGGCAAGCCCTATCAGGCCATCGAGGTGGATTGCTGGGCCACCGGCGACCGGGTATGCCGGTTCCGGGCAGAGATCCGGGAATAAAAAGTTGGAGTTTTTACGATGGAAGAGAAGAACTGTCGGCTCTTATTTGAATATCTGAGGAGCATCTTATATGATTCCTGTGTGCCGCAGTTTGACCTGGAAGCACTGGATGAGCCTTACCGCAAACTGGGGCGGGGACTGCAGTATCTGGAAAAGGCGGTGCGGGAGCTGAAATCCAGCACAGAGGCTCTCTCCCGGGGGAACCTCTCGGCCTTTGCCCCTTCCCGGGACAATCCCCTCTGTGAGAATCTGAAGAATATCCACGCCAACCTCAACCATCTGACCTGGCAGGCCAAGCAGGTGGCAAAGGGAGATTACAGCCAGTCGGTGAACTATCTGGGCGAATTTTCCGAGGCGTTCAACAGCATGACGTCCCAGCTGCGGGAGCGGGAAGCCATCCTGAAAGAGGAGATACGGCTGGAAAAAGAGCATGCCGAGATGATGGAGAACTACAACCACCTTCTGCTGGCTCTCATGCAGCGGAGCAAGGAAGATGTCCTCGTCACCAGCATCGACCCGGATGCCCCAAAGGTATTCTATTCCAGCGGATACCTCATCACCAGAGAGCAGGAAGCGGAAATTTATTCTATCTTCCGCCAGAAAAAGCGGGAACAGGCGTTCCGCCCGGGCAGCATCGATAACATCCACGACTGGGTGTGGGAGACCGTGGATTCCAACCAGCACTTTTACCGCATCTCCACCACCCGGATGGAATGGCAGGGTCGGCAGGCCTATGCTCACATCATCATGGAGATCACACAGGAGAAGATAGCGCAGGGAAAGCTGGAACTGGAAGCCTATTTCGACTCCCTGACCGGTATTGGAAACCGCTATTATTTCCACAAGAAGATAGAGGAAATGTTGAAAACCGGGGACAGTCTGGTGTTCTGCTGGTGCGATCTGGACGGCCTGAAGTACGTCAACGATACTTACGGCCATCTGGAAGGAGACGCCTACCTGAAAAAATTCGTGGAACTGGTGCGGCTCCAGATCCGGGAAAGAGACCTTTTCGCCCGGATGGGTGGAGACGAGTTCTGCATCGTGCTGGGCAGCTGTCCGGTGGCGGCAGCTGAGGCCAAAATGACCCATGTGCAGGAAGAGATGCAGGCAAGCGCGGAGAAATACCCCCAGAGCTTTAGCTTTGGTCTCGTCAATCTGCCCCGGCGACATGGGGAAGTGGATGTATCGGAGCTTCTCCGGCAGGCCGATGAAGCCATGTACAGCCAGAAAAAACAGCATCACAATGTCCGGCAGAACAATGCAGGGTAACAAAAATAAAAAGACCGGGAACTGCTGGCTCCCGGTCTTTTGCTGTCTCTGAAAAACGGATATCAGGTCTGCACGCCCTCGAACTGGCTGTTGTAGAGCTTGGCGTAGAAGCCGCCCTGTGCCAGCAGGCTGTCGTGGTCGCCCTGCTCCACGATGTGGCCGTCCTTCATCACGAGGATGACATCGGCCTCCCGGATGGTGGACAGGCGGTGTGCTACGATGAAGCTGGTGCGGCCCTGCATCATCCGGGCGAAAGCTGCCTGGATGCGCACCTCGGTGCGGGTATCAATGGAGGAGGTGGCTTCGTCCAGGATCAGCATGGGCGGCAGGCAGAGCATCACGCGGGCGATGCAGAGCAGCTGCTTCTGGCCCTGGCTGATGTTGCCTCCATCTTCTGCGATGACCGTGTCGTAGCCGTTGGGCAGGCGGCGGATGAAGCTGTCGGCGTGGGCCGCTTTAGCTGCGGCCACCACCTCGTCGAGGGTGGCGTCCGGCTTGCCGTAGGCGATGTTCTCCCGCACCGTACCGGCTCGCAGCCAGGTGTCCTGCAGCACCATGCCGTAGCTGCCCCGCAGGGAAGCACGGGTCACATCCCGGATATCGGTGCCGCTCACCTTGATGGAGCCGCCGTTGACGTCATAGAACCGCATGAGCAGGTTGATGAGGGTGGTCTTGCCGCAGCCGGTGGGGCCTACGATGGCGATGCGCTGGCCGGGCTTCACGTCCAGAGAAAGGCCCTCGATGAGGGGACGGTCAGGCAGATAGCGGAAGGAGACATCCTTCAGCTCCACATGACCGTCCGGCTGCAGCTGGATGGCGTTCTCCGCCTCGGGGATCTGGTCCTCGGCGTCCAGCAACTCGAAGACGCGGGCCGCGCAGGCCAGAGCATTCTGCAGCTCGGTGACGACGCCGGAGATCTCGTTGAAGGGCTTGGTGTACTGGTTGGCGTAGTTGAGGAAGATGCTCAGCTGGCCGATGGTGATGC
>DCCL01000277.1 GCA_002313795.1 Faecalibacterium prausnitzii | reverse complement strand
CCCACCGACTGCCCGCAGCGCGACGAGCGCATGGGCTGGACCGGCGATATCAACGTCTTCTCCCCCACGGCCTGCTACAACTTCGAGCTGACCCGCTTCCTGGAAAAGTGGCTGCGGGATGTGCGGGCTGAGCAGCTGCCCACCGGCGGCATTCCCAACACCGTGCCGGTGCAGGGCTACGGCTTCCCCGCTACCATGCCCAAGATGGCTGTGGACTGGTGGGGCGATGCCTGCGTCATGGTGCCCTGGGCCATGTATGAAGCCGAAGGCGACACCGACCTGCTGCGCGAGATGTACCCCACCATGCAGCGCTACGTCAAGGCCTGCCAGTTCTGGGCTGGCCTGGGCTTTGGCAAGAACCGCTACATCTGGCACACGCCTTCCACCCTGCACTTTGGCGACTGGGTGGCCCCGGATGTGCCGCAGATGAGCCAGTGGCAGAAGCGCAGCAAGTACACCGCAACGGCCAGCCTCTACCACACCAGTTCCACGCTGGCAAAGATCGCCCGCATCCTGGGCAAGGAGAGCGATGCCAAGCAGTATGACGAGCTGGCCGCTCATGTAGCAGATGCTTACTGCTCTGTGCTGACCGACGGCAAGGGCAAGACCAACGAGGAATTCCAGACTGCTTACGTCCTGCCGCTGTACCTGGGCATGTTCCCGGAGGAAGTCCGTGAGGCTGCTGCCGAGAACCTGGTCAAGCTGGTAGAAAAGAGCAACTACTGCATCGGCACCGGCTTCCCCGGCACGCCGTACATCCTGTTCACCCTGGCAGACAACGGCTATGCCGATGTTGCCTACCGGATGCTGCTGAACACCAAGTGCCCCAGCTGGCTGTACGAGGTGCGCGTGGGCGCTACCACCATCTGGGAGCGCTGGGACGGCCTGACTGAAGAAGGCCAGTGCCCCATCGGCGATGACGGCACTGACATGATGATCTCCTACAACCACTACGCATCCGGTGCGGTGGGCGCGTTCCTGTACCGCCGCGTGCTGGGTGTGGAGCCCACCGAGGCCGGCTACCGCAGCTTCCGCTTTGCCCCGCTGGTGGGCGGCGAGCTGACCCACGCCGAAGGCCAGCTGGAATGCCCCTATGGCACCATCCAGGCCGGCTGGAAGATTGAGGACGGCAAGCTGATCGCCACCATCGCGGTGCCTGTGGGCACCCGCTGCACCGTGGAACTGCCCGGCGCAGACCCTGCTGTATTGGAAAGCGGCGTGCATACCGTGCAGGCTGCTGTAAAATAAGGAGGATAAATCCATGAGCAACTCAAACTTCTGGAATGGTCCGCTGACAAAATCACGGATCACGTCCGACGATGTCAAGCTGCCGGAAATGCTTTTCGGCTACTTCATCGGCCCCTTCGGCGCGCTGCTGTCGTCCGGCATCTTCACCAGCATCCTGCAGAACTACTTCACCGATGTGCTCAAGCTGGATCTGGCATTCCTGACCACGCTGCAGCTCATCTCCACGGTGCTGATCGTGGCGGCCAACCTGATCGTCGGCCAGCTGATCGAGCGCACCAAAGCCATGGCCGGCAAGGCCCGCCCCTGGCTGCTGCTCAGTGCCCTGACCCTCTCGGTGTCCAGCGTGCTGATGTTCATCGTGCCCTTTGAGGGCACCGCCAAGATGGTGTGGATCGCCATTGCGTACAACCTGTACTACGCAGTTGCCTACCCCATCTACAACACCGCAAACTCCACCATGATCCCCGTTTCCACCCGTAACAGCAAGCAGCGCGGCGCGCTGGCTTCCTTCACGAACATTGCGGGCCTGGGCGTCATGGGCTGCGGCTCCATGGTGTTCCCCATGCTGGTGTCCTTCGCACTGAAGGAGAACCAGAACCTGTGGTTCCTCACCATGCTGGCCGTTGCCATCTTCTCTGCCCTGACCATCTACCTGCAGTTCGCGTTCACCCGTGAGCGCGTGACCGAGGAGAGCATGGCCAACGGTTCCTCTGAGGAAGAGGCTCCCCGCAAGACCGTCTCTCTGGGCGAGCAGGTCAAGGCCGTCACCTCCGACAAGATGTGGTGGATCATCATGGCCCTCTACATGCTGTTCCAGTGGAGCGGCGCTATGAAGAATGGCTCCATGACCTACTTCTGCAAGTGGGTGCTGGACAACACCTTCTTCGGCACGGCAGATGCCTGGGGCGCTTCCCAGTCCTTGCTGAGCATCCTGGGTGCTATCCCCATGGCAGCAGCGGCCGCCATCGTGGTGCCTCTGGCCAATAAGTTCGGCAAGCGCGTGGTGTGCGGCGGCTTCATGCTGCTGGGCGCTGTGGGCGGCGTTATCGCTGGCCTGGGCGGCGGCAGCATCATCCCCGTGGCCATCGGCGTGGCCCTCAAGTGCCTGGGTTCCGCTCCTGCCTGCTACCTGATCCTGGCCATGATCGCAGACGTCATTGACCACATCGAGTACCGCACCGGCATCCGCACCGACGGCTTTACCATGTCGGTGTACAGCTCGCTGGCGGTGGCAAGCGCCCCGGTGGCCAATGCAGCATTCAGTGCGGCGCTGGCACATGTGGGCTACGACCAGCACGCGAATGTGGCGCTGGGCCGCGCAGCGCAGAGCGCAGCCGTGCAGCGGGTGATCTCCGGCGGCTATATCTGGGCAGATACAGTCTGCTATGTCATTGCGGGCATCCTGCTGCTGGTGTTCTGGACTGTGGAAAAGAACCTTGCAAAAGAACGGGAAAAGTTTACGGAAAACAATAATTGAAATATAAATAAGGTCAGTGTCCTCGCCCTCTTAGTCAATCCCTTTGGGCTTGACAGCTCTCCCAATGGCAGTAAATGCAGCCTTCCGGTTTTGTCAGGGCCTCTCACTTTGGGAGAGGTC
>DCCL01000240.1 GCA_002313795.1 Faecalibacterium prausnitzii | reverse complement strand
CCATACCCAGCAGCACATCCAGACTCTCGTCCAGCTGGTCGGTAGCTGTAAAGAGGTAGCAGGTGCGGTCAAAGGAGGTAAAAGCGTTGGCGTTGGCGCCAGTCTTGGCAAACTTTGCAAAGGCGTCGCCGTCCTCATCCTCGAACATCTTATGTTCCAGAAAGTGAGCCACACCGGCAGGCAGATGCACTTCCTGCTCTCCCAGCCGGAAATCCCGGTCGATGGAACCGAAACGGGTGGCGTAGATGACATGGGTGCCAGAATAGCCCGGCATGGGACGGACGAGAACGGTCAGCCCCGAGGGCAGCACTTTCCACTGGTCCGCAGCCGTGCGTTCCAGAACGCTCTGGGTATTCTCAGCCATTCCCGTTTCCCTCCTCTCTCGTCAGCAGGCAGCTCACCGAGAGGGTCAGCTGCCGCAGGATGTTCCGCACGTCTTCTTTGGCCACGGCCAGAAGGGCCCGGCGGGCGTCATCCGGTGTCTGGATGAGGCCGCCCCGCAGCACTTCCATATAATACCAGGTCTCAATGCCGCCCAGGGTGTCTTCCAGTCCGTTCATCCCGGCCAGCAGGCCCCGGCGGCAGTCTTCAAGTTCTTCATCCGTGATGGGGCCGTCGCAGAGGTCGGACAGTTCTTTCAGCACAGCCTGCTCGGCCCGGGCTGCGTCGGCGTGTTCCACGCCGCTGTTGACCGCCATGCTGCCGGTAAAGCTCTGGAACGAAGACGAGCAGTAGTAGCACAGATGATCCCGTTCCCGGACATTCAGGAACAGGCGGCTGGTGACGCTTCCGCCATAGAGGGCCATGGCCAGCCGGACCGCTGCAAGCTGTTCCGGCTTCATGGGCCGGCCCAGCGTGAAGAGCATACAGAGCTTGGCCTGCACCGTGTCGAAGTGTTCCACCTTCCGCACCGGCTCCCGCCGGGGCATGGCGATATTCTCCGCCAGCGGAAGCGGGGCCCGCTCCACAGCGGAGAGCTCTGCCAGAAGGGCATCTTTCACAGCGGCGGTATTTTCCTCATCGCAGCCCAGTACGATGAGTTCGATGTTGGCGGTGCGGAGCATCTCCCGGTAGGCTTCGGTCAGCATCTCCGGCGTCAGGCCGTCCACCTCTTCCAGATAGCCTTCCTGCCGCACACCGGCGGGGCTGTCACCAAAAAATTCCCGGTTGGCCTGCCGCTGGCAGTAGAGACGCTTATCGTTCACTTCATCTTCCAGCGCCTTTTTCAGCATCTGCTTCTCGATGCCCACAGCCTCCGGGTCAAAGACATCCCCGACAAAATAGGGATGGAACGCCGTACCCATCACGAGTTTTGTGTACTCCCGGGTCAGCCTCTCCCCTTCCAGCGCAAACTGGTCTTTGATGCCGGTGATGCTGACACAGAGGTTATGACTGCACCCCAACGGACGGGCGTCCACCGTCAGGTCGGCACCATACAGGCGGGCCAGCAATTTGGTCATCTGGGTCATATCGGGGCAGTCGGCATAACCGCGCTCCATCACCAGCGGCAGCAGTGCGTGGGCCGTAGCCGTCTCGCGGCGGGCCGGGAACGCAAAATGGATGCTGATGCGGCAGCGGTTGAATTTCTGCGCCGGGTCCCACGAGAGGTGGACGCCGGGCGCGATCTGGGTTCGTTTCAATGTATTATCGTCCTTTTATCTCAATGTATTATTTTGTTCGTTCCAGTGCAAGGTATTCTTCCAGCGAGCAGCCCGCAGCACGGATGGCCGGGGCATTCTCTTTGCCCACATACCGCCAGTGCCACGGTTCATATACCATGCCGGTAGCCGCCTGACGGTCTTCCGGCCAGCGGAGGATAAAACCGTACTCAGCGGCATAGGCTTTCAGCCACTCATAGGCACGGGAATCTGCAAAGGCGGTGTTCTCCTCCATGCTATCTGCCGCGAGGATGTCCGCACCATATCCGGTGGCGTACTCACTGGCAGAGGGAGCAGGCTGGATGGTGGAAGCCTTTGCGGCTGCGTCTTCCTCAGAGAGCTTACCGTCCCGGCAGCTCTCAAGGGCTGCATCGTAAGCAGCCTGACGGGTGTCGGCGTTCTGATAGCCTGCCGTCAGCACCAGTTCCACTCCATCGGCCTTTGCGGCGGCAGCCATCTCACGGTAAGCTGCCGCCGCCTCTGTTTCCAGCTGGACGCCGGTGGCATCGTCGGCCACAGCCAGCTCCGGGGCAGGCTCTGCGGTCAGAGGCAGATTGGCATTGACCAACACCAGACGCTGGTCGGAAAGATCTGCAACTGACGTCTCCCCGTCATATTCCTGGGCCTCGAATGCTGCCGGGGGCGTAAGGAGCGCATAGGCCCTGGGCAGCAGCCAGAGGATGCCGCTGGTCATCACAGCCAGGGCCGCGCCGCAGCTCAGCAGAAAAACAGTCCAGTTGCGCACAAGGCGCATGCGGCGTTTCCGGCGGCGCTGGTTCGGCGTCGGGTTGCCGGGGGCCCGGCGGGGTTCGGGGCGGTTTTGCTCCATGTTGCAGCTTCCTTTCCGTTTCGGCATTTCTCTGACCTGTGGGCAGATATTATATATTATACACCCCTTTGTCCCGGGTGTAAACGGCAGACCCTGTAAAAAAACTGTGTACGCAAAAAGCCGCCGCACCGGCGCAGAAAACGCACGGCACAGCGGCCCTCAGGAGCTTTTTAATCGAACAGCATATCGTGAATGGCGCTGACAGCCTTATCAGCGTCCTCGCGGGCGATGATGCAGGAGATCTTGATCTCACTGGTGGAGATCATCTTGATGTTGATGTTGTTATTGGACAGGGCCTCAAACATCTTGGAGGCCACACCGCTGTGGCTCTGCATGCCGGCGCCCACGATGGACACCTTGGCGCAGGTCTCGTCACAGGTGATCTGGTCGAACTTTGCACCCTCACGCAGAGTACGCATGGCGGTCTCAGCTTCGCTCTCAGAGCAGGTGAAGCTGAGATCCTTCTTGCCGTCGCGGCCGGTGGACTGCAGGATGATATCCACGTTGATATTCTTCTGGGCCAGCAGACCAAAGATCTTGAAACTGGTGCCCGGCTCATCGGGGACATTCAGGATCGTAATAACAGCAACGTCGGTGTCCTTTGCGACACCCTTGATCAGCATACCTTCCACGTCTTTTACAACCTCCTTGACGACCGTGCCGGGCACGGGGTTCAGGCTGGAGAGGACCTCCAGCTCCACATTATACTTCTTAGCCAGCTCCACGCTGCGGTTGTTGAGCACCTGTGCGCCGAGGGAGGCCAGCTCCAGCATCTCGTCGAAGGTGATCTCGTCCAGCTTGCGGGTGTTGCGCACCTTGCGGGGGTCGGCAGTGTAAACGCCTTCCACATCCGTAAAGATCTGGCAGCGGTCTGCGTGCAGGGCAGCTGCAATGGCAACTGCGCTGGTATCGGAGCCGCCGCGGCCCAGGGTGGTGATATCATCCAGCTTGTTCAGGCCCTGGAAGCCTGCCACCACCACCACGCGGTTGCGCTCCAGCTCCGAGGAGATGCGCTCAGTCTCCAGGCGGGTGATGCGGGCCTTGGTGTAAGCGCGGTCCGTGCGGAAGCCTGCCTGCCAGCCGGTCAGACTGGTGGCGTGGCAGCCCAGCTCGTTCAGTGCCATGGCCAGCAGGGCGATACTGATCTCTTCGCCTGCTGCCAGCAGCATATCCATCTCGCGGGCAGAAGGGTTATGGGTGATCTCTGCTGCCTTTGCGATGAGGTCATCGGTGGTGTCGCCCTGAGCGGACACCACCACTACTACGTCATTTCCTGCATTGTGGGTGTTGGCCACGATGCGGGCCACGTTGAAGATACGGTCACGGTCCTTCACGGAAGAACCGCCGAACTTCTGTACGATCAACGCCATGTCTTGTCACTCTCCTCTTTTTGCTCCCTCAGTGTGTGAGGGGTACACCGGGCGGAAGCGGTCTTGCACTTCCGGTCCTCTTTATCATTCCACTGTCGCACCGGTATTGTCGGCATCCAGCCGCAGCAGTGTAAATGCTTCGCATCCGTCCAGGCCGTCCAGCAGCTCCAGACCCTTTTCCAGCTTGGAATAGAATTTTTCGGCGTTGGCCTTTTCGGCCACAGCCATCACGGTGCTGCCTGCGCCGGAGACATACACCGCCTTTGCTCCGCAGAGCCGCGCCATATCGAACACCTCTTTGGAGCCGGGCATCAGGGGCATGCGGTAGGGCTGATGGAGCTTATCCTCCGTAGCGATAGCCAGCAGGTCGTGGCGGCCTTCGCAGAACGCTGCCGGGACGAGGGCCGCACGGGACAGGTTATACACCGCGTCCTTATGGCTCACCTCTTTGGGCAGGGCTGCGCGGGCAGCTTCGGTCAGCAGCTTATAGTCCGGCACGATGGCGGCAAAGCAGAGACTCTCATCCACATCCCGCTTGACGGAATAGACCACGCCATTCTCAAAGACGCTGCTGGTCAGGCCGCCCAGAAGGGCCGGAGCCACATTGTCGGGGTGGCCCTCGATGGAAGTCGCCAGCGTCAGCAGCTCCTGGGTATCCAGCACATCACCCAGCATCCGGTTCGCGCCCAGCAGACCTGCGATGATGCAGGCCGAGGAAGAACCGAGACCCCGGGCCATGGGGATGGGGTTGGTCTGCACCAGTTTGAGGGGCGGGATCTTCTTGCCCACCTTATCGAACAGACCCTTGGCTGAGCGGTAGACCAGATTGGATTCGCCCCGGGGGATGCGGGTGCCGTCCGCCGAAGAGATATCCAGATGGTCGCTCTCTTCAAACGTCACCGTGTTGTACAGGGTCACGGCAAGACCCAGCGCATCAAAGCCGGAGCCGAGATTCGCACTGGTAGCCGGAACGGAGACTTTGATCTTCATGGCAGCTTCCCTTTCCTTTCTGTTCAGTCTTCATCCGGCAGACGGCGGAGCACCAGCTTCACGCTGCCGCCCATGGCTTCCACCTTGCGGGCTGCTTCGGCCAGAGCCTTATGGTCGGCGCTGTCTACGAAGTAAGAACAGCCATCGAACCGCTCATCCACCACATGGCCCTTACCATAGATGGCCTCTGCCACAGCCGGAGCGATGCCCTCCATACGCACATAATATGCGGCGGGGGTGGGGTCGGTGAGCATTCCCTCCACCGGCTCTGCAGGCTGCCAGAACAGGCTGTCGTGCACCTTGGAGCCGTTCTTGAGGGCATCCACCACATCGGCCACCACAGCGCTGGCGGTGGGCAGTTTGCCTGCGCCCTTGCCGTAGAACACCACATCGCCCAGCATATCGCCCTTGACCAGCACGGCGTTGAACACGTCATCCACGCCGGCCAACTGGTTCGTCTTGGGCACGAGGCAGGGCTCAACGCCTGCGGCCACGCTGCCGTTCTCGCCCCGCTTCATCCAGGCGATGAGCTTGATGACACAGCCCAGCTTTTCGGCTGCGGCCACATCAGCCACCGTGATATCCCGGATGCCCCGGGTGGGAATGTTCTGGGGGTAGATCTGATGACCGCAGACCAGCGAGGACAGGATGGCGATCTTGCGGCAGGCATCGCGGCCATCCACATCGTCGCCGGGGTCCTTCGTCTCGGCGTAGCCCAGTTCCTGCGCGATCTTCAGGGCCTCGTCAAAGCCCAGATTCTCCCGCACCATCTTGGTCAGCATGAAGTTGGTGGTGCCGTTGACGATGCCCTCCACCTCGGTGATGACGTTTGCGGCCAGGCACTGATGCATCGGGGTGATGATGGGAGTGCCGCCGCCCACGGAAGCCTCGAACAGGAAAGCACAGTTGTGTGCCTTGGCCAGTGCCAGCAGCTCTGCGCCGTAGGTGGCCACCATCTCTTTGTTGGAGGTGCAGACGCTGCGGCCACTCTCCAGACAGGCTTTCACGTAGGGGTATGCAAAGCGGGTGCCGCCGATGGTCTCCACCACTACTTTGATCTCCGGGTCTTCCAGAATGGTATCGATGCTCTTGACGAACAGATGCGCCGCCGGGTGGCCCGAGAAGTCCTTCGGGTCGAGGATATATTTGACTTCGACCGGCTCGCCTGCGCGGCGGGAAACGCCTGC
>DCCL01000088.1:8920-15569 GCA_002313795.1 Faecalibacterium prausnitzii | reverse complement strand
CACATCTATTGTAATCCTACAGCGTAGATATAGGGTTTCAAGTGCACGTGTAGGTTTGTCAATGATGTGATGTAATATACTTATAATTATATTGGGCTGTTCCGCTCACTTTTTGGAGAGTGCGAAACTCCCGATTTTGAAGGGAAGGAGCGTGCATTCGTGCGCAGAAGTTTATATATTCTGATCCTTGTGGTTTTGGCTGGTGGTGCAGTCCTTACGGTGTACTCGCCGGATCTGCTCTCGCTGATGTTCATCCTTATCATGGTGGGCATCATCGTGGCGGCGATTCTGGGCGGAGTTCTGCCGGTGCTGCGCTATGACCAGGCCTTGGAGCGCGGTTTGGAGAACATTGACCGCGCTATGGAAGTACAGACCAGTTCGACGTGGTCTGCAATCCTCGGATACGAAGAATTTTTTGGACAGCGTGTGCTGGACCGCTTCTTCGATGAATACCGCAGCAAGGTGAAGGGGCAGCAGGAGAGCGGCCAGGTGCTGTGTGACATCGACGAATACATCAACGAAGATATGCTTTCGCTTCACAGCTGGCAGATTCTGGTCAGTCAGGTGCCCGGCATGCTGACCAGCCTTGGCATTCTGGGTACCTTTATCGGCCTGCTGATCGGTATCCGCGGGATCGGTTTCAGTACCGTGAACGATGCACTGACCAGTGTGCAGACCCTGCTGTCCGGTATCCAGATGGCATTCTACACCTCCATCGCGGGCGTGATCCTGTCTTTGATCTTCAATATCCTGTACCGGTCGGCCTGGAACGCATTGATGCGGAGCCTGGGGCTGTTTGTGGACTCCTTCCACAAAAATGTCATCCCGTCGTCTGAGGAACAGACTCGCTATCGGGAGCGCCGGGAGTTCAGGCAGATCGCACAGCTGCTGGACCGTCTGCCTAAGACGCCCGCTTTTTCGGCAGCTGACCCGGCGGCTGTTACGGGTGGTGCAGAACACGAAAAGATCCTTATGCCGCAGATTCTGGAAGGACTGCAGAATGGTGAGTTCACCTTCCAGCTGCAGCCGCGCTTTGATATCAACAGCCGCAAGGTGGTGGGCGCGGAAGCGCTCGTCCGCTGGAATCATGGCAAGATGGGCATCATCCAGCCCGCCATCTTTATCCCGGTGCTGGAGCAGAACGGCTACATCACCAAGCTGGACCAGTATATCTGGGAGCAGGTCTGCATGACGCTGCGCCGCTGGATCGATGCGGGTCTGCGTCCGGTGCCGCTGTCCATCAATGTGACGAAAACGGACATTCTGGCTATGGATGTGGTGGATTTCTTCTCGAAACTGGTCAAAAAATATCGTATCCCGCCCCGCTATCTGGAAATTGAGATCGCGGAGAATGCCTACCTGAACGCGATGGACTCAGTGCACGACATCGAAGAAAAATTGCGGGCAGAGGGCTTCCGTGTAGTGGTGGACGGCTTTGATGGTGACTTTATCGTTCTGAAGGATATCGATAAGATCAACGCAGATGCATTCAAACTGGATCTGCGCCGGTTTACGGAACGGCAGAATGCCGGTACGGTGGCCGATGTCTTTGCACAGGCACGAAAGATGAAGCTGAACCTCATCGCGGGGGGCGTAGAGAGCATGGAACAGCTGGCGGCTCTGCGGAAGGCAGGCTGCTCGGAGGGACAGGGCTTCCTGCTGTCGCGTCCTGTGACCGTTCAGGAATTTGAGAACATGACAAACGAAGGCTCTGAAAGATGAAATTAAAACGGAAACGTCCAAACGAAGAACTGAATTTCTGGCAGCCCGCAACGGATATGTTCAGTGCGCTGGTCCTGATTCTGTTACTGATCATTCTGCTGCTGTCGCTCTATCTGGTCAATATTGACGACATCGACCAGCCGGATTCTGCCTCCGGCAGTTCCGTGTCGAACAGCAATGACGGGATCGGCGCGGTGATCTCGCGACCGGACGGCGGACATCAGGATGCCGATGGAAACGCCGGCGGCGGTGCGGGTTCTACCCCGGATGGCTCATCCGTTGCAGACCTGCCCGGCGGCCCGGACGACCACGATGGCGGCGGTGGAGGCGGCGGAAGCGGCACCGGAACGGGAGAAAGCCCGGATAAGGGCATCAAGTCCGCCGTGTTCGTGGTCATGGTCGATGCCGAGACGGACCGCACCATCAAGGAGGCCGGCGTGCAGTTCGAGCTGTATGGTGCGGACAATTCGCTGCAGATATTAAATGTATATTATCCGGAAAAGGTCTCGTTCCGCAACTACGAGACGACGGAAGCAGGCACCTTCTATTTCCCGGAAAAACTGCTGCAGGGCAAGTACATCGTCCATGAGCTGACCGAGCCGGAAGGCTATGATGCCGCAGAGAATCAGGAATTTGATCTGGACGACCTCTACGACTGGCCCGACCCTTATGTGGTCAAGATCCCGCTCAGCCCGTCCCGGAACATCATCCGCATCCAGATGAACGATGCAGAGACCGGCATGGCAGTGGCCGGCAGCACCTTTGACGTGATCGCCAAGACGGATATCTCGACCCAGGACGGCACCCTGCGCTACCGTGAGGGCCAGATCGTGGACGAGATCACCTGCGATGAGAACGGCTACGGTGAGAGCAATGAGATTTATCTGGGTGAGTATATCGTCCGGCAGAAGGACATCCCGCAGTATTATGCAGGACAAACCGAAGAGCTTGACTGCATGGTGGAGAAGAAGTCGGAAGTGGAGGCTCCGCTGAATACGCTGACATCCGAGCGCAGCCGCATCGTCCTGACGCTGGCCGATGAACTGTATTCTTCCCGTGGCATCGAGGGTGCGACTTTCCAGATCACGGACATCAATGGAAAAACGACCACCGCCACAACAGATGCATCGGGCCGTATCGTACTGGAAGAGCTGGAAAAGGGCACCACCTACACCATCCGCCAGACCGGCACGGCAGAGGATTATGCCATTGACCCGATGGAGTATACCTTCAATGTGACGTCCGACGGCCGGATCGACGGCGATGCGCAGAAGGAACTGGCTCTGACCAACCGTGTCATCCGGGTCAGCATCGGTGCGGCGTCCAACATTCTGGGCGGTCAGCGTGCCGGTGTGGAGCTGTCGCTCTATGACGCATCGGATAACCTGATCCGTACCTGGACCACCACCAATGCCCCCATCACCTTCACCGATTTGAAGGCGGGCTCGTATTATGTGACTATGGGAAAGAACAGCGACAAGCACTATACCTTCCAGGTCGCAGACCAGGCAGCAGTGCAGACTGTGAATGTCGGCGCAAGCAAGGCAGTGCGGTATCTGCTGATCGGCGGCGGTGTGGCTGTGCTGCTGGGCATTGTGATTGCAGGCATTTCTGCCCTGTGCAAACGAAAAAAGAAAGCCCACTCGTAATATTCCGGAAGGATTGAGGTGATCTTGAATGGAAGGCGGCGGAGTACAGATCCGGGTCCGTGATATGGTATTCGTCCTGAAGAAGCGCTGGAAGATGATCCTGTCGCTGACGCTGGTCGGGCTTGTATTTGGCATTGTGCTCTTTGCAATGACCTATGTACAGGACTCCATCCGGAGCTATGAGGTCAGCGGTTCATTTGCCATTTCCACCCAGAACCATTCCGATGGCGTATATATCAACGGCTCGCAGGTCGCAAACAACAACGATTTTCACCTTGCTGAGGATATGGTGGATGCAGTGGCTTATGTCCTCCGCAGCAACCGGGTGCTGGAACAGGTCATCCAGCAGCAGGGGCTGCTGGGCACCACGGTGGACGAGCTGAGATCAAACCTGAGCATCACACAGTATCAGGCTACACAGATCATCGAGATGCGCTTTACCTGGCGCACGGCGGAAGAAGCGCAGAGCATCTGGCAGGCCATCATTGACGCAGCAAACCAGAGTATTCCGACCGCGCTTCAGCTGGGCCAGCTGACGGTTATCGATGCGCCGGAAGTGAGACAGTCCTCCGTGGCAGGTACCGGCAAGCTCCTGCCGGTGCTGCTCACGATGCTGGGCTTCTGCTGCGGCATCGGCATTGCGCTGATGGAGCTGATCCTCCGCCCGACGCTGACCAACCCGCGCGATGCGGAAACGATGTTCGGCCTGGAGACCATCGGCATCATCCCGCAGGATGAGCTGTTCTTCCGCAGCCGGCAGGGCTCTCTGCTGACCAGCAGCGGCCCGGACCGCTCCAATGTGCTCCAGAATTACTCGGCGGCGGCGTATATCCTGCGCAACCGCCTGGGCACCAAGGAGCAGCACCACTGCTTCTATGTCACCAGTACCACCAGTGGTGAGGGCAAGTCTACGGTGGCGGCTAATCTGGCCATCCAGCTGTCGGATATGGAACACCGCACCCTGCTGATCGACTTTGACACCCGCAACCCCAGCCTTGGCACCCTGTTTATGGACAAGGTGGATTACATCCACTCGCTCAACGCATTGTACCGCGGTGATGCCACCGAGGAAGATGCCATCACGCCGCTGACAGGCTACCTTGATATCCTGCCCTCGGTGCTGGAACACAATGCCATGATACTGGATGGTGTCATTACCGACATGATCCAGCGTCTGACCGATAGATACGAGTATATTATCATGGACTCCGCCCCGGTGGGTGAAGTTTCGGAGACGCTGAGCCTGAACCGTGTGGCGAATACGGTACTGTATGTCATCCGGTATGACAGCGCGCCGCTGCCTGCCATCCAGAACGCACTGGAAAAGCTGGACAAGTCCGGCATCCGTGTGCTGGGCTGTGTGGTCAACGGGGTAGGCAATGGTGGCTCGAAGTCCAGCGAGGATAAGAAGGACTATATCCATCTGCCGGCAAAGCCGAAAGCGAAGAAACAGCCTCGGAAGGAAAAACCGAAAAGGGAGAAGAAACAGCCCAAACCGAAAAAGCCGGTAAAGGCTGCACCGCCTGAACCGGCACCTGCGGCTCCGGCAGAAGCAGCAGTGCCTGTGGCGGAGAAACCGAAGGCAAAAGGCTTCGGACTGTGGAAGCTCAAGGATAAAAAAGACGAAAAGCCTAAATATATAGACAAGCACGCCAAGGGGGCAGTGTGGGCAGCGGAGCGGAACCAGCCCAAAGAGAAACAGCAGGTTCCGCCTGCGGCTCCGACCGAGGAAATGCTTTCTCCGGTCGTGGCTCCGGTTGAAGAAGCATCTGCTCCGGTTGCAGCCACGGTCGAGAAGACGCCCGCTCCGACTGTGACGGAAACGGCAGTTCCGGAAAAAACGGTGCAGGAAGCTCCTGCGCCGGAAGTCCGTACCACACCGTCGCACATGGCACAGGCCCGGCATGACCCGCTGGGCGACCTTTCTGCAGAACAGGCAGGGGAGCGCCGCCGGGACGTGCTCTCAGAGCTGATGGAGGAAGAAAAAACCATGAGCAATGAGGAGCGTTCCACCCAGAGTGTGATGGATGAACTGCTGCAGCAGGGCAGGGACAACGGGAAGGAGCCGTAAGGCGGGGAAAGGAAGATCCTGAGTGAACAAACAGACTTCATTACAGGCTATTATGATCGGGCTGCTTCTGGCCGGGAGCTTTCTGGGCGTTTTCCGGATGCTGGTCAGACGGGAAACGATGAGGCGGGCATTTCCGGCAGCGGCAGTCATTTTGCTGGTGCTGTTCGGCCTGCTGACAGCGATCATGGTCTATGCTGCACTCCTGCTGGGCACCGGGCCGGTGCTGCTGACGCTGCTGCTTCTGGCGGTGCTGGCGGCAGTGTGCGGGACAGTATTCTACCTCGTGGGGCATTTCCGGGAGCTGAACCATGGGATGCTGGCCCTGTTCATGGTCTATCTGCTGGCGGTGATGTATATCACGCTGCTGTCCCGCAGCACCACGGGCGACCATACCGTCTCGCTGTTCCGTGTGGATATGCTGGCAGCTGCGCTGCGCACCCACTCGCTCAAGCCCATGAAGCATATTTTTCTCAACATGGCGCTATTTCTGCCCTTTGGCTTCCTGCTCCCGCATATCGACCCGGAAGATCTGGATGATTTCACCTGCCCGCTGCTGTTCAGTCTGCTTCTGACGATTCTGATCGAGACCACCCAGATGATGCTGAACCTGGGTCAGGCAGACCTGACCGATATTGTGGCCAACGTGCTGGGTGGCGCGGGAGGCTATCTGGTGTACTGGCTGCTGAGCCGGTGGGGATTCTCAGAAGAGGACGCAGACGATTGACCAAATGGTAAGAGGCCGGAAGATGAACGAACTGCGGATGCATAAAGAACACAAAGAAATATACCTCGTCAGCGGGAAGGATTCCGTGGTGGACTTCTGGGTCACGTTCTGCATCGTGTGCCGACTGGGCTTTCCTGGCATCCTGGCAGAGACATACGGCTTTCTGACGCCGCTGTTCGATTATGGCTCCTGCGGTGTGGAGCTGCTCATCATGCTGCTGGCCAGCGGCGACAACATCCTGGATCTGAAGGTGCTCGACTTCAAACGGAAGTACGGCCCTCTTTATGTGATGATGGCTGCGATGCTGGTGATGACCTTTCTTGTCACGAGTGATGTGAAGGGAGAGCTGACCACCTGTCTGCGTCTGGCGGTCACGGTGCTGTTTGGCCTGTGGCTGGCCGACCACTACGATACCGGGCGTCTGCTGGAACTCATCTGCAATGCCCAGGGCATTTTTGTGCTGCTGAACCTGCTGCTCTTCTT
>DCCL01000088.1:0-8860 GCA_002313795.1 Faecalibacterium prausnitzii | reverse complement strand
CGAAGAGGGCCGCTATCTGTTCCATGGCCTGATGAACCGTAAAAATTCACTGGGCGAAGAGCTGGCCTACGGGCTGGTGCTTCAAACAGCGTCGTTCCGCATCAAGCGGCGGGCGCAAGAAACGCCGAAGCCCTTCTGGTGGTTCACGCTGGTGGCTCAGCTGTTGCTGCTGGTCAGCACCAAGGCTGTGGGCGCACTGTTCACGGCGTTGGTGCCCATCGCCTATCTGCTCCTGCACGATAAGATGAATGGCCGCCTGCCGCGGTTCCACTGGTCGTATCTTTACATTGTAGTCTCGGTGGGCTTTTTGTTCGCTGCGCTGACCATTCTGCCCATCTTCTCGCCGTTTCTGGAATCGCTGGGCAAGGATGCCACCCTTTCCAACCGCACCATCATGTGGGAGGAGATCATCCCCTTTATGATGGAGAGCCACACCTTTACCGGCTACGGGATGCTGATGTTCTGGGACAACAAACGGGCGCTGAAATCGCTGCAGGATCGCTATGGCCGTGACAGCTGGTTCCGTACCATGAACTTCGGTTCCCATAACACCCTGCTGGAAATGTGGCTGGATGTGGGCCTGTTCGGCATTGCGCTGTATTTTCTGATGTTTCTTTACAGCTTCCGCCGGATCCGCAGCTTTTCCGATGACCAGTATCTGGCCTGTTCGGCGTTCGTCCTGCCCCTGATGATCCGCGGCCTGACCGAACGGTCGTATACGAATTCCGGTTATCTGACGCTGTTTTTGTTCACGATGCTGGGCATTGCCTGTGCTGGTTCGGAGCTGAAACTGGGAAAATACCCCCGCAGGCCGTTCCTGCGCAAAGAATCTTCCGGGGAAGAAGAAAACACACAATGAATGCACCCGCGCAAAAAACAAAACGCCTGCCATATCTGGACGGCATCAAAACCTTTGCTTTGTTGATGGTATTTGCGTTGCATACCCAGCGCGGTCCCGAAGTGACGGCACCGTGCCATGATGCGGTACTGTTTTATGCGGCGCGGTGCTGTATGCCGCTGTTCTTTATGGTCAATGGTAGTTTGATGCTCCGCCGGGAAATGTTTGATTTTTCGTATTACAAGAAGAAGATATTGGGAATCGCACGGGTGCTGCTTCTCAATGGTATCTGTATTGGCGTATACGTATTCGTGGTACATCAGTTTCCAATTGCAAAAGCCGTGAAAGAGATGCTGAAAGGCTTTCTCTCGTATACGTCGTATGCGTATTTGTGGTTCCTGTACTCGTTTGCTTTGATCTACACGCTTTTGCTGTTCTGTTTTGATTGGGTGAAAAAGAATCTGAACCGTGTGTTGGTTGCATTGGGCGTGGTCTGCCTTGGCGTGATGGCATTGTCCTTGCTTTCAATCGCGCAGGGCGGATTCTTTGTACAGGAGCGGGTCACACAGCGGCTTCGGCTCTGGACGTGGCTGTTTTATTTCTGCCTAGGTTATAAAGTCAGCACTTTCGATGTGAGCCGCTGGTCTCCGCGTTTGATTCGAGGATGCGCGGCAGTGTTGACGGTAGCCAGCACTGCATGGCAGTATGTTCTCTGCTTCCGCGTGACCGGACAGATCGAATCGAACTACATGTATGATGACGTTGCGATTATGGTATGGAGCATTTCGCTGTTTCTGGCATTTCGGGTATCGCCCCGGGTATCGGCGTGGTTTGGAAAATTTGCCCCGTACAGTTTTGGGGCATTCCTGATCCATGGGTTCCTGCTGGATGCGTTTCAGTTGCAAAGCGCCGTGAACGGCCCGGCGCAGGCCGGGGTGATGTGGGCGGGGTTGAGCGTTGTTTGCTGGGTGCTGTCCTGGCTGTTGAGTCATGTTCCAGTCGTTCGGGAAATGCTTCGTTATTGATTGGATTGAGGTGAATCTATGGCACAGCTTTGCGTTACGGCGGTGATCACGACCTACCACCGGGAGTGGAAGATGCTCCAACGCTCCATCCAGAGCGTTTTGCAGCAGACCGTTCCGGTGATGGAACTGCTTTTGGTGGATGACAACGGGCTTGGCACGGCGTACCAGACCCGGATCGCGCAGGAAGCGGCGAAGTTCCCGCAAATCCGCTATCTGCCGATGGAGAAGAATGGCGGCGTCTCGGCGGCGCGCAACTATGCCATTGCGCAGGCAAAAGGCGATGTGCTGGGCTATCTGGATGACGATGATGCGTGGTGTCCGGATAAGCTGGAAAAACTGCTTCCGCTGTTTGAGCAGAGCGCAGATACGGCGCTGGTGTTCGGCACCGGACGGGTGTTCCAGAAGGATGCCGGAAAGGAACACTACAACTGGCAGTGGGAGGTCTTCAAACCGGAGCCTTCCTATGCAGATATGCTTTACACCGATTATGTCGGTTCGGCGTCTGCGCCGTTGATGCGGGTGGATGCGCTGCGCGCGCTGGGCGGGTTCCGCCAGCAGCCTGCCGTGGAGGATTATGAGCTGTGGATCCGGTTTGCACAGCGCTACAAGCTGCGCGGCACACGGGATGTGGTGTTCCTCAAGTACAACGAAACGGAAGAGCATGTTTCCGGCAGCCTGCGCCGCGTGGGGCAGGGCTTCCGCTGCATTTACGAGCTGTACCGCAGCGATTACGAGCAGCACCCCACGGCACGGACAGCCATTTTGTGGAACATCTGTCGCACGGGCGTGCGCAGTTTTGACCCGACGGTGGTGCCCTTCGTGCTGGAATGGCTGCTGAGCCGGATGCACCGGGAATGAAAGGAGAGAAGCGGTTCGGATGGAACCCAGAAGTAAATATCTCCGGCTGATGCAGACGGTTCTGGCCTCCGGTGGTGCGCTCATCATCAATACCCTCATCACCCTGCTGCTGGTTCCGGTGATCAGCGAGACGCTGGGCAATGACGCCTATGGCTTTGTGACACTGGGCAAGAACATTGCGCAGTATGCCACCATGATCACGGCGGCGCTGAACTCGTTTGCAGCCCGATACATCGTGGTCTCCTATCACCGCGAGGACTATTCTGAGGCCAATACTTATTTTTCGTCTACGGTCTACGGCGACCTCATCCTTGGCACCGGACTGCTGGCCGTGGCGCTGGTGGGCATCTGCTTTCTGGAAAAGCTGCTGGTCATCCCGGCGGCACTGGTCACAGATGTCAAGCTGCTGTTCCTGTTCGTGTTCCTGAACTTCTGGCTGGTCACGGTGACGACGGCCTTTTCGGCTTCGGCACACATCAAGAACCGGCTGCATGTGGTGGGCATGTTCAAGGCGCTGGCGTATGTGTGCGAAGCAGCGATCCTGAGCGTCTGTTTCCACTTTTTCCCGCCCCATGTGTTCTATGTGGGGCTGGGACTTGCAGCCGCATCGCTCATCCTGGCCATCACCAATGTGGGCATCTGTCGGCGGTATACCCCGGAACTGAAAGTGGAAAAGCGGTGGTTCTCGTGGGTCGCCATCCGCAAGCTGGTGGTGGACGGCGTGTGGACCTCACTCAATTCGCTGGGCGATGCACTGAACAGCGGACTGGACCTGCTGGTCTGCAACCTGATGCTCACCCCTGCGGCCATGGGTCAGCTGGCCATTTCCAAAACGTTCTATGCCATGTTCAGCAGTATGTTCCTGCTGGTGGGACAGGCCTTTGAGCCCATGTACCTGAAAAGCTATGCAGAGGACGACATCAAAACCCTGATGAAAGATTTCCGGGTGGCCATGAAGCTTTCGGGAATGCTCTCGAACCTTGTGTTTGCAGGGTTCGTGGCGCTGGGCATGGCGTTTTACAAGCTCTGGATCCCGGGAGAAGATATCGCGGTCATCTACACGCTGACGGTCATCAACAACATGGTGACCATCCCCGGCGGGCCGATGCAGCCGCTGTATTACATCTACACATTGACTCTGAAAAAGAAGGTGCCGACCTTCATCACCATTGGCGGCGGTCTGCTCAACGTGGTGGGGATGTATCTGCTCATCCGGTATACCGGGCTGGGCGTGTATGCGGTGGTTTGGACGACGGTGATCATCATGATGCTCATCAACTTCATCACCAACCCGCTCTACATGGCCTATGTGCTGGAACAGCCGTGGTGGACGTTTTACCCGGCCATTCTGCGGAATCTGGTGTCCTGCGGTGTGCTGGTGGTGGTGTTCCAGCTGTTGGGCCGGCTGTATACGCCCACTTCATGGCTGACGCTCATCCTGTCGGCCTGTGTGTTGGCTGTGGCGGGCAGTGCGCTCCATCTGCTGATCGTATGCAGCAGGGAGGACTGGCTGCTGCTGCGTGAAAAAGTGAGGAGGAAGCGACTGAGATGATGGGAAAAGGTCAGTTTGCTATTTTGAAAAAAACGCTCTCGCTGCCGGGGGCCCGCCAGCTTGCATTGCAGGATGGCTGGGTGCTGTATTACCATGAACAGCTTCCGGTGCAGTGCAGCCGGGATGGCCGCATCGTGCTGATGGGCATTGCATGGCAGTTTTTGCCCGAACGCGGCACCCCGATGGAAGAGGTCGAAAAGCTCTGCCAGAAGTTCTCCGGTGCTATTCCGGAAGAGGCCATTCTGGAAATGGAGGAGAGCTGGTGCGGGCGGTATGTGCTGCTGTGTCAGGGCGTGGTATATGGGGACACCTGCACCCTGCTGCCGGTGTTCTATTCAGAGCTGGGGGTTTCCAGTGACTGCACCCTGCTGGCAGAGCAGGCCGGACAGCCCCGCAAAAACTACACGATGCCGCCCCGGCGCATCATGAACTGGATGCCCGGCCCGCTGACGCAGTACGACGGCGTGCGTCGGATGCTGCCAAGTCAGTTGTATTCCTATACCACGGGTGAAGTGAGCTCCCGGCAGCTGCTGGCGGCGCATTATCCCGGCATTGCGGATGAAAATGCGCGGCTGGAACGCATCGTGGCCTGCTTTGACTACTCGCTGCGGCAGATGCAGCAGATGCTGCCGGGCACGAAACTGCTGGTGGCCATCACCGGCGGGCACGATTCCCGCACCCTGCTGGCACTCTGCAAGCACGCAAAGGTGGATTTTGATGCCTTTACGCTGCTGTATGATGATATTTACGAGGATGACGTGACCATCCCCAAGGAACTGTGCCGGGCAGAGCATATCCCGCACCATGAGGTGCCCCGGAACTGCAAACCCGATTACGCTGTGCGGGAGGCCGAATACCTCGACCACATCTCCGGTCTGGTGCAGGATGAAGACCGGCTTTATTATGCGCACCAGCAGTTTGAGCCGCTGGTGCAGGAATTCGGCAATGTGGCGCTGCTGCGCAGCGGTGTGTGGCCGAACGTGATGGAATGGTATCGGCGCAGCTTTACCCCCACCGGCCCGGGCTTTGACTGCTTCGACTGGTTCGGGGCACAGCCCGGCTCGCTGGAAGAGAAATCGCTGCAGGAATATTTTGCCTGGCAGGAACAGCACCCACAGAAGGGGCTGTCGGCCTGCAACGTGTTCTACTGGGATCAGCGGAACGGCTGCTGGCTCTCGGCCATTGAAACCGGCTTTGATCTCATCGACCATGTGATCTCGTTGCAGCCGGCCAACTGCCGCTATCTGATGTCGATGCTGATGGAGTTCCCGGCGGAGGAGCGCATCATCAATCATCACCAGTATAAGATCGTGGCAAAAGCCTGCCCGTCCTTCTCGGCCATCCCTTATGGCGGCCGGAAGCGGCAGAACGAATCGGGCGGCAAAGTATTGAAGGATAAATTCATCCGCGGCGTGCAGCGGCTGCGGAAGCTTGGCCTGCGGAAAACCATAAAAACCTATTATACTATGGTCCGCACACGGACGGAGGAAACGCGGATGCTGAAGAAGCAGGGCCGCGAACATTGAATTGAGCGGAAGAGGGAAAGAGAATGAAGGACTTGCCGTTGGTATCGGTGGTCATTCCATGCTACAACCGTGCAGCAGTGCTGGAAAGATCGGTCCGCAGTGTGCTGGCGCAGAGCTATGCCGCACTGGAACTGATTCTTGTAGACGATGGTTCGACCGACCAGACCAGACAGGTAGTGGAAGGAATCAAAGATTCAAGATTGCGGTACATTTACCAACAAAACGCGGGCGCGTGTGCAGCGCGCAACCACGGTGCAGCCCTTGCAAGGGGCAAATACATTGCGTTCCATGACAGCGATGATGTCTGGCACCCCGATAAGCTGGAAAAGCAGATGCGGGTGATGGAGGAAAAACATCCGGACATCGTGGTCTGCAGAATGAGGCGTTTCGACGCAGACGGCAGCAGCGTGCTCTACCCGAAGCGGATCGGCGAGGGTTTTGTTTCCGCGCAGGATGATTTGTTCGGAATCGGCACTCAGACCATTCTGGCCCGGCGGGAGGTTCTGGAAACGGAACAGTTTTTCTCGGAGATGCCCCGGTATCAGGAGCTGGAATGGGTCTATCGGGTGCTGCATCGGTTCACGATCTACTGCATGGCAGAACCGATGGTGGACTATTATATCGGCGCAGACTCCATCAGCCGCGGTACAGATAAAATGTATGCAGCTTTTGTGCTGCTGCGAAAACGCTATCCGGACCTGCGCACGACCTTCCCGGCGCTTTCTCTGCACATTGCCCGTGACCTTCTGGCCGGGTGGAGGGAGATGCGCCGGAAGCAGCCGGGCGAAAGCGGAAAATATCTGGCACTGGCCTGGTATTATTTTCCGGGAATCGGCCCGTGCATCCGGAGCCTGAAACGATTTTCGGGAAGGAGTGGAACGTGATGCAGCATGTATTTATCTGTGGTGCCAAGTCCATTGGACGGTATGGCGGCTACGAGACCTTTGTGAAAGAGTTGGCCGTGCATAGCCAGAAGTATCAGGACGTCAAGCTGCACATCCTTTGCAAGGCAAACGGTGAAGGCTGTGTGGATGAAACAAAACTCACGGGCGTCAGGGAGCTGAGCGAGACTGAATTTGAATATTATGGTGCCCACTGCATCAAGCTCCACGTTCCGAATCTGGGGGCGGCAACAGCCATCTGGTACGATACGGCGGCGGTCTCGTTCTGCCTGAAGTATTGCAGGGAGCACCACATCGAAAAGCCCATCTTTTACATTCTGACCTGCCGCATCGGCCCGATGATCGGGTATCTGAGCCGCAGGATGAAAAAGCTGGGCGGGCAGCTGCAGCTGAACCCGGACGGCCACGAGTGGAAGCGTCAGAAATGGCCTGCTCCGGTGCGCAGATACTGGAAGCTTTCGGAGCGACAGATGGTGCGCGCGGCCGACCTTGTTATCTGCGACAGCGTAAACATTGAAAAATATATTCAGCAGACCTACCGCGCGTATCACCCCAAAACGACCTATATCTCCTATGGGGCGGATATCGTCACATCTACGCTGAGCCACAACGACCCGGTGTTTCAGGAGTACCTGAAGAAGAACGGTCTGACGGTGGACGGCTATTATCTGGTGGTCTGCCGTTTTGTACCGGAAAACAACATCGAGACCATTCTGCGGGAGTTTCTGCACAGCGATACCCACCGCAAACTGGCCATCATCATGACGCAGAACCCCAAATACTACAAGGAACTGAACGAAAAGCTCCATTTTGAGGACGACCCGCGCATCTGCTTCCTTGGTACGAGCTACGAGCAGAATCTGCTCAGAAAGATCCGGGAGTGCGCCTATGCCTATCTGCATGGTCACGAGGTGGGAGGCACGAACCCCAGCCTGCTGGAAAGTCTTGGTGCGACCAAGGTCAATCTGCTGCTGAATGTGCCCTTCAACGAGGAAGTGGCACTGGACTCTGCCCTGTATTGGTCCAAAGAGCCGGGCGATCTGGCCGCATTGATCCACAAGGTGGACCGGCTCACGGAAGCAGAACGAGATGCCATGGGCAAAAAGGCGCAGGCTCGCATCCGGAACAGCTATTCGTGGCAGTTCATTGCAGATGAATACGAGCGGCTGTGGAGCCCGGCGGCAAAGAAGGAGTAAGCAGAACCAATGATGAAAAAACATCTGGTGCTCGTTGGAAATCCTGTTCCGGAGGACTGGGAGTTCCAGCGCGGCCTGCAAAAAGAGACCGGGCAGGAGTGGCAGGTGATGCGCTGCTGCATCAACGAGTACACCGGCCTGAAAAAATACACCCGCTACCTGAAGTATGTGTTCTACCCGTTTTACCTCATCGCAGTGCGGAATCGGTACGAAAAAATTATTTCGTGGGAGCAGTTCTTCGGGCTGGTGATGGCCTTTTACATGCGGGTGCTCCACATCAAAACCTGCCCGCCCGTGGATGTGATGACCTTTATCTATCGTCCCAAAAAGGGATGGGTCGGCAAAGTTTACTACCGATTCGTACATGCGGCGGTCACATCCCGGTATATCCGTAAGATCTACGTGTTTGGCAGGAGCGAGATCGATCATTACGTGGAACTGTTTGGCGTGCCAAAGGAAAAGTTTGCCTCCGAGCTGCTGGGCATCGCCGACCTGGCCCCGGAGATCAATGCCCTGCCCAGGACGCGGGAAGACCGCTTTTACCTTTCTGCCGGGCGCAGCAACCGGGATTACGATTTCCTGCGCGCAGTGTGGGAAAAGCAGAGCACCCCGCTGTGCATCGTGTGCGATGTGGAGACAGCAGAGGATACGCCCACAATCCACTACGAGAAAAACTGCCATGGCAATGAATACCTGCGCCTGCTGGCAGATTCGTATGCAGTCATCGTGCCGCTGCTCTCGGAAAAGTTTTCTTCCGGGCAGCTGGTGGTCCTGCAGGCAGCCATGCTGGGCAAACCTGTCATCGTAACGCAGAACGATACCGTCCGGGATTATGTAGATGACGGCGAGACGGGATTTATCATCCCGAAGACGGAACAGGCGCTGCTGCAGGCACTGCATCAGCTGGATGACCCGGTGTGCTATGCCCGGATGTGCCGGAATGCCCGCCGTAAGTTTGAGCAG
>DCCL01000124.1:2438-7751 GCA_002313795.1 Faecalibacterium prausnitzii | reverse complement strand
CCGGGAAGCAGCGGCTTCTCAAACAGCGCACTGCCGCCGCCGGAGAGAAGAAACAGCACCGTATCCTCTGCCCGCAGACCATGCACCAGTTCCAATGCCTTTTCCGTGGCCGCAAAGCCGTTTTCATCCGGCACCGGGTGCCCCGCCTCATAGCAGGCCACGCCCGGGATTTCTCCCCTGACATGGCCGTACTTGGTCACGACCACACCGCCGTCCACCCGGCCCAGTACTTTCACTGCGGCGTGGGCCATCTGCCATGCGGCCTTGCCTGCCGCCACCAGCAGGACGCGCCCGCCTTGGGGCGAAAAGTGCTTCAGCGCCCGGCGCACCGCCTCATCCGGCAGAACTGCCTTCAGGCTGGATGCAATGATGGCATCGGCGTCTCTGCGCAGTGCAGTGTTCATTTTCCTGTTCCCCCGTTTCTGTCATGCCTCTGCTCCCGGGCGGCAATACTGCATGATCTTTGCCAGCAGCACCCGGGAATCCAGCGGCTTGGAAAGATGCTCGTTCATTCCGGCGGCCCGGGATTTCTCCCGGTCTTCTGCAAATGCGTTGGCCGTCATCGCAAAGATGGGCACTATCTTTGCATCCGGACGTTCCAATGCCCGTATCTCCCGGGCGGCGGTCATGCCATCCATCATCGGCATCATCACATCCATCAGGATGATATCAAAGGTGCCCGGCGTGCTGTTCCGGAACGCTTCCAGCGCCTCGCGGCCATTATGGGCCTCTGTGACCACCATCTTTTCATCTTCCAGCAGGCACCGGGCAATTTCCAGATTCAGGTCGTTGTCTTCTGCCACCAGCGCGTGGAGTCCGGACAGGCTCACGGGTCGGGAAAGCTCCGTCTTCCGGGGCAGCTGGTCTCTGCTGGCAGCGTCAAAGGTCAGGTGGACTTCTGCCGTTGTGCCCTTTCCCACCTGGCTCCGGATGGAGATGGTGCCGCCCATCCGGTCCACAAGGCTCTTTACGATGGACATTCCCAGACCACTGCCGTTGTAAACGCTGCGGGCATCGCAGTATTCCTGGGAGAATGGCTCAAAGACATGTGCCAGAAATTCCTCGCTCATACCGATGCCGGTATCTTCTACGAGGACTGTATACTGCACACGGCCATTCTCCGGCTCTGCCGCCCGCACCCGGCAGAAGACAGAACCACCGGGCCGGTTATACTTGATGGCGTTGTTGATGAGGTTGATGAAGATCTGCTTCACGTGCAGAGGGCTCCCGTAGACACAGGGCGCTTTCAATTCTCCCTCCACATCCAGATGCACCGACACGCCCGACTCCGCTGCCCGCATCGAGGAGATAGTCTCCACATCCCGCAGCAGCTCCATGAAGTCAAAAACTTCCTTCACCAGCCGGACGTTCTTGTCGTCCAGCTTGTTCAGCTCAAGGATATCATTCACCAGCGAGAGCAGATGGTTTGCGGCCACACGGGCTTTCTGACGGTTGGCATTGATGGCGGCGCTATCCTCTGCGTGGCGGTCGCCGTATTCCAGCAGGCCGATGATGCCGTTGAGGGGCGTGCGGATATCGTGACTCATCCGGGAGAGGAACATGGTCTTGGCTTCGTCCGCCTTCCGGGCCGCTTCCAGCGCAATGGTCTTTTCCACCAGCTCATTCTTGTCCAGAATGAGGTTCCAGTGCTCCACCGTCCCATCGGCATTCCGCACCTTATGGCCGTGGTCTTCGATGTACTTCCAGGAGCCGTCCTTGCACTTCATCCGGTAGGTGATGGCGTAGCTGTCGCCCCGCTTGTACTGTTCCAGCGCTTCTGCCACACCGGAGGCCACATCGTCCGGATGTGCGATACCCACGATGGTGCCGCCGCTGGCCTGCATGAATTCTTCTACGCTGTCATAGCCCAGCATGGCGGCATACTGTCGGGAGACATATTTAAAGGTATAGTTCGGGTCATCGTAGCTGATCTTGATGCCGCCCGGAATGGAGGCCGAGATGATCTCCAGCTGCTGCTGTGCCTGACGGAACGCCCTGTCCAGCTCCCGCTGATACGCTTTTTCCTTGGCCACAAGGGCATCCACACAGCGGAATCCCAGAACGGCAAAGTGTCCGGCGCCATACTCCTTGACGACGTGACATTCGAAGGTCGTCTGCTGGATGCTGTTGGGCGTAGTCTCGAACCGGAAAAAGAAATCCTCTCTGTCCTCAAACTCCCGCAGGATGTGGGCCCTGCACAGCGTCTCCTTCATGTCTTCGCAGCTCTCCGGCAGGACGTACTTATCCGCATAGTTCCGCAGATAGCTTCCCCATGCGTCGCGTTTGGATTCCAGTGCTGCGTTGTTCGTGCGCTGGTTGATGATGATCTCAAACTCGTCGGTATCCAGGTCGAGCATATACACTGCCGTGTAGTCACTGCCCAAGCCCGACAGCAGCTTCTGCACCCGGTCTTCCTGAACCGAGGCCTCCCGCTTCTGAAGATGACGGTTCAGCCAGTCCCGCAGCAGAGGTTCTTCTTCCACCAGCCGCATGATGGCCTGCCCGATGCAGTTGGTGCGCTCGTAGCTGTCCATCTGCCCAGTGCCGCTCTCCTGCAGGATATGATAAATTTCGTTTGTGTAGTCCATTGTTTTCCCCATATCCGATGGTTGTTGGTATCTCCTGCACAGTATACCATATTTATGCAATTTGAAAAAGCCCCGGCGAAGATTTTTACGCCAGAGTCTTGACTTGGAGTGAACTCCAGGTGCTATACTGAACAGCAAAGGAGGCTGCACACCCATGACCATCAAGGAAGTATCGGAAAAATACGGCATCTCGCAGGACACGCTCCGCTATTATGAGCGGATGCAGATGATCCCCCGAGTCCACCGCACTCCGGGCGGCATCCGGGATTACCGGGAACAGGACCTGCGGTGGGTGGAGCTGGCCCTCTGTATGCGCAGCGCGGGCCTGCCCATTGAAGTAATGATCGAATATCTCCGGCTGTTTCAGGAAGGCGATTCCACCATCCCAGCCCGGCTCGAGCTGCTGAAAGAGCAGATGGAGGCCCTTCAGGCCCAGAAAGCCCAGCTGGAAGCCACGATGGAGCGGCTCTCCTATAAGATCCAGCGCTACGAAGACGCGCTCCGGACAGGAAAACTGGTCTGGGACACCGACGCCCACAAGGAAAACGAAAAAAGAGAGGAGCATTGAGATGGAGAACATCAAAAAGAACTTTGGCTTTGGCTGTATGCGTCTGCCCATGAAGGGCGATGAGGTGGACACCGCCGAGATGAACCGGATGGTGGATGCCTTTCTGGATGCAGGATTCAACTATTTTGACACTGCCCACGGCTATTTGCAGGGCAAGAGTGAGACCGCTCTGCGGGAGTGCCTCACCAGCCGCTACCCCCGCGACCGCTACATCCTCACCGACAAGCTGACGGCTCCCTTCTTCAAGACCGAGGCCGACATCCGGCCTTTCTTCGAGAGTCAGCTGGCCGCCTGCGGCGTGGATTATTTCGACTTCTACCTGATGCACGCACAGGGTGCCAGCAACTACCCCCACTTCAAGGAGTGCCGTGCCTATGAGACTGCATTTGCCCTGAAAGCCGAGGGCAAGGTGAAGCACGTGGGCATCTCCTTCCATGACCGGGCCGAGGTGCTGGAACAGATCCTGACCGACTATCCGGAGATCGAAGTGGTACAGATCCAGTTCAACTACGTGGATTATGACGACCCCGCCGTTCAGAGCCGCAAGTGCTATGAAGTCTGCGTCAGGCACAACAAGCCGGTTCTGGTCATGGAGCCAGTGAAGGGCGGTAATCTGGTCAACCTGCCGGAGGACGCCAAGGCTGTTCTGGCCGAACTGCACGGCGGCAGTCCGGCCAGCTATGCCCTGCGTTTCGCCGCGGGCTTCCCCGGCATCAAGATGGTGCTGTCCGGCATGAGCAATCTGGAACAGATGGAAGATAACATCTCCTTCATGAAGGACTTCAAGCCCCTGAACGAAACCGAGTTGGCTGCTGTGCAGAAGGTGCAGCAGATCTTCCGCAGCAAACACCTCATCCCCTGCACCTCCTGCCACTACTGCACCGACGGCTGCCCCAGACATATCGCCATCCCTGACCTTTTTGCCACCATGAACACCAAGCAGCTCTACCACGACTGGAATGCGGATTATTACTATAACGTGGTCTACACTGCCCCCGGCCGTAAGGCATCCGACTGTCTCAAGTGCGGCAAGTGCGAGAAGGCCTGCCCCCAGCATCTGCCCATCCGCAAGCTGCTGGAAGATGTTGCAAAAGAATTTGAAACTGCATAAAGCTCCTGCATTTCCCTGCCGTTTTCGCTGTCCTGCGAAGGCGGCATTTTTGTTTCGGGGAACATATTTTATCTGAAAAAACGACGAAATATCCCTCCGGCCCTTGACACTGCGGGGCAGATTCAGTATGTTAGATATGATTCAGAATTTCCGGTGTCCCGTCCGTCCTGACCGGGTGCCGTCATTTCAGGATAAAGAGCTGCCGACAGGCAGCGGTCCGGCAAGGCCGGGCCATCATGTGGAGGTGCTTTCTTTTGTACAGTGAACAGAAACAGACTCTGGCCGAACAGCTTGAGCTGAAGCGTCCCGCCGTTCTGGCCGTCAGCGGCCTGCCGGGCAGCGGCAAGACCACCCTGCTGGAAAAGCTCATCCCCCTGCTGCGGAGCCGGGGGCTGAAGGTGGGCGTCATCAAACACGATGGCCGCGACTTTGCGCCGGATGTGCCCGGCACCGACGGTTCCCGTCTGCGGGAGGCCGGTGCACAGGGGGTGGCCGTCTACTCCGGCCAGCGCTATGTGTTGACGGAAGAGTTCCGGCTGACCGAGCAGGATCTGCTGGCCCTCTTCGAGCGCCACAGCTACGACCTCGTGCTGCTGGAAGGATATGAGAACAGCGGCTGGCCCAAGATCGAAGTCGTGCGCCGGGCCGTCTCGGAAATGCCCGAGTCCTTCCAGCCGCTGGCTGTGGTAGGCGATGTTTCCGGAGCCGATTTCGGTCTGGACGACATCCCGGCACTGGCCGACTGGCTCTGTGCCCAGATGCCTGCCCTGTAAGGAGAAGACTGCCATGAAGCTGATCCGCACCGAAGACGCGGTGGGGCAGGTGCTCTGCCACGATATTACGCAAATCATCCCCGGGCAGTTCAAGGGAGCCCGCTTCCGCAAAGGCCATATCGTCCAGCCGGAGGATATTCCCGTGCTGCTCTCCATCGGCAAAGAGAACCTGTATGTCTGGGAGAAGAAGCCCGGCATCCTCCACGAAGACGAGGCCGCTGCCCTGCTGTACAAAGCCGCCGCAGGCCGGAACATCCACGGCACCGAGCCGAA
>DCCL01000124.1:924-2259 GCA_002313795.1 Faecalibacterium prausnitzii | reverse complement strand
CCCGCTGGTCATTGAGCTGGAAAAGATGGATGCCATGCAGGCCGCCGCCGGGCCGGAGCCCATCCTCAACGTCCTGCCCATGCAACCCAAAAAGTTTGCCGTCATCACCACCGGAAGCGAGGTCTTCAAAGGCCGTATCGAGGATAAATTCACCCCCATTCTGGTGGGCAAGCTGGCCGAATACGGCTGCGAGATGCTGTTCCACAAGGTCTGCGACGATGACCCTACCGGCATCACTGCCGCCATCCTCGAGGCAAAGGCTGCGGGCTGTGAGCTCATCTTCACCACCGGCGGCATGAGCGTAGACCCCGATGACCGCACTCCGCTGGCCATTAAAAACACCGGGGCCGACATTATCACCTACGGCGCGCCGGTGCTGCCCGGAGCCATGTTTCTGGTCAGCTATCTGGACGGTGTGCCGGTATGCGGTCTGCCCGGCTGCGTGATGTATGCCAAGCGGACGATTTTTGACCTGTTGCTGCCCCGCCTGCTGGCCGATGACCCCATTACCGCCGAGGATATCGCCCGGCTGGGCGAAGGCGGTCTGTGTCTGGGCTGTGCCGAGTGCCACTGGCCCAACTGCGGCTTCGGGCATTGATTTTTCCCAGCCGCATCGAGCCGGGCGCTTCTGGAATACGGCAGTCTGCGTTTTTCCTGCATCCGCAAACTGCATACCACAAACGATGCCGTCTTGTAAGGCATCGTTTGTGAAGATTGCGATAAAACCAAACAGTGCCCTGCTGTATCAGGGCAGAATGTAAAACCATGAGTGAAAACAAGCTGACCCATTTTGATACCGCCGGTCATGCCGTGATGGTGGATGTGAGCGAAAAAAAATCCACCGCCCGGGAAGCCACGGCCCACGGCATCCTTACCATGAACGCTGAGGCATTTGCCGCCGTGGAAAGCGGCACCGTCAAAAAAGGCGATATGCTGGGGGTGGCCCGCATTGCCGGCATCATGGCCACCAAGCGCACCAGTGAGCTCATCCCTCTCTGCCATCCCCTGCCCCTGACCAAAGTGAGCGTTGATTTTGAGCTTCTGCCGGAGCGTCAGGCGGTGGAGGTCTTCTGTACCGTAAAGACCACCGGTGTTACCGGCGTGGAGATGGAGGCCCTCACCGGTGTTTCTACAGCTCTGCTCACCATCTACGATATGTGCAAGGCCGTAGACAAGGGCATGGAGCTGGGAGAGATCCATCTGGTGGAAAAGACCGGTGGCAAGAGCGGCCACTACATCCGGGCTGAGGGCGGCTATGTTTGATTCTTACCACCGCAGCATCCACTATCTCCGCCTGTCCGTCACTGACCGGTGCAATCTGCGCTGCCGCTACTG